>CAOKLK010000013.1 GCA_948469295.1 uncultured Mycoplasmatota bacterium | reverse complement strand
CAGCTGGAAATTGAAAAGGCGTGAAATCAAACACTTCCATATATCCTGGTATAACTACAATTCCTCCAGGATGTTGTCCCGTTGTTCTTTTTACACCAGTACATCCTTTGGCTAATCTTTCTATTTCGACACTACGCATAATTATATTTTTATCTTCACAATATCCTCTTACATAACCATAGGCGGTTTTTTCTGCTACTGTTCCAATCGTTCCAGCTCGATAAACATTATCCACTCCAAATAGTACTTTCGTATATTCATGGGCTGATGCTTGATTTAAATCTGAGAAGTTTAAGTCAATATCTGGTACTTTATCGGCATTAAATCCTAAGAATGTTTGAAACGGAATATCTTGTCCTTCTTTTACCATTTTGATATTACAATTTGGACACTTACGATCTGGTAAGTCATATCCACATTTGTATTCGTTTCCAAGTGGCTCTCCTTGATCATTATCAAATTCACTTTTTTGGCATTTTGGACAACGATAATGTGGTGCCAAAGAATTTACTTCGGTAATTCCCATTAAGTTGGCTACAAAGCTTGATCCAACGGAACCACGGCTTCCTACTAGAAATCCTTCATCATTGGAATGCTTTACTAATTTTTGAGCAATTAGATAAATTACGTCAAAATTGGCTCCAATGATAGCGGTCATTTTCTTTTCTGCTTGTTTTAATAATTCATCTTCTGGAGTTTCTTGATCTTCTTTTCGTAAACTCAAGTATATTTCTTCTTTGACTGCATCGGGTCCTTTGATTACAACATCATGTAATCTTTTATAAATTTCAGCTTCTTCTTCTCCAGCATTCTTTTTAACAGCTTCTATAAAAGGAGCACCATATAATTCTAAAGCGATTCGTTCTTCAATATGATATGGTAATGGATCTCCATACCATTCTTTGGCTTTTTCATAAACCATTTCTGTTACTATCATTTGAGAATTATCGATTTTTGGAGCAAATGGAATTCCTCCTGTTTCGATAATTACTTCGATCTCTTCAATGCTACTAGCAATATTGTTGGGATTTGTAATAACAATTTCTTTTCTTAAATTTTCTTCTATAAAAGAAAATTCATCCAACATTTCTTTCGTTGTTAACAGATGCATATCTGGAACACTTAGTCCTTTTCGGTTTAAAGGATGGAATCTTCCGTTGAATTTTTGATTAATCATAATTTCACGATAGATTTTATCTTCTTTGGTTAAGTGATGAGCATCACTTGTTGCACAAATGGGTTTTCCAGCTTCTTTCGCAACACGAATGATTTTCTCTAAATGATGTTGTAAATCTAGAGTCGTTTGAAAAGTTCTATTTTCTCCAATTAAATGAGTGCAAGCACTGATTGGTTGGACTTCAATATAATCATAGAAATTCATCATGTTAACGAGTTCTTCATCGTCTTTGGTTAAAGCAGATTCAAAGATTTCTCCATTGACACATCCACTTCCTATTAATATTCCTTTTCTTAATTTTTGAATTTCTTTTCTTGGAATTTTCGGTTGTTCATTTTTATATAAATATTTTGTATTGGCAATCGATACGATTTTAAAAATATTTTTTAAGCCTTCTCTATTTTGAGCTATTAAGGTTGCATGAAATGGATAAGAGAATTTAATTAGGGATTCTACATCAATTGATTCATATAATTTTAAAGTTGTTTCAATATTTCGATCAAATAATATTTTACACATTTTATAAAAAGCAATGGCAGTTCCTTCGGCATCATAATCGGCACGGTGATGTTTGTCTTCATCCCATTCAATGCCATATTTTTTGGTTAAGGTTTGAAGTTTGTGATTGGCCCATTCTGGATTTAGAATTCGTGCTAAGCTCATGGTATCTATTACGGTATTTTGGAATTCTCCTAGGTTATATTTACTCATTGCAGAGGACATGAAAGAAATATCGAATTTGGCATTATGAGCAACCATTGGTAAGGATCCAGCCCATTCTAAAAATCTTTTGGTAACAGTTTCTTCATCATCTTTTCCCCTGACCATTTCATCTGTGATATAGGTTAATTCGGTAATTTTGGAAGGAATAGGACGATGAGGATCAATTAATTCATCAAACCGATCTATAATTTCCCCATTTTGGATTTTAACTGCTCCAATTTCAATCATTTGATCATGACCCGCATAGAAGCCAGTTGTTTCTGTATCAAAAACGACAAAGGTTTCTTCTAGCAAGTTATAATCTTTGGGATAAAAAATTACATCGATATCATCATTTACAATATTCATTTCAACCCCATACAATACTTTAAAGCGATCGTCTCCTTCTTTTCCTTTGTTATAATCTCTTACTGTATGATACATTTCAGGAAACGATTGAACACAATTGTGGTCGGTTACTGCTACGGCTTTGTGTCCTAATTTTAAAGCATGATTGATTAAACTAGAACCTTGAATTACGCCATCCATTGCACTCATCATAGTGTGGGCATGAAGTTCTACTCTTTTTTCTTCTTCGTCATCTGTTATGACATTATCTTTGGATGGTATTTCTTCCATATTTCTGATGGCAAGTACTAAGTCTTTGGCAAACGTATCAAATTCTACATTTCCTTGTACTCGATACCATTTTCCAACTTTTATATCTTTTTCTATCCGTTTGAAATCATCTTTTTGTTTTTTAAAAATTTTGGCTAAGATACTATTGGTTTTATCACTAATTTTTAATGTCAAAATATTAATGGTTTCTCTTTCCATAGCTTCTTTATCAAAGACAAATATTTCTAAAATAACATTTTTCATATCTCCCATAATGTTATTTAAAACGGTTGGTTCCCCTTCTATTTTCTTTCCAAGAATTGGTTCTCCTTCTTTTCTTTTGATTTCGACTTCTTTTTGAACTTCATTTGTTTTACTATTTTCGATTTCTTTTTTGATTTCTTCTTTTAATTCTTGGTTTAATACTGCTTCTACTTCCATGTTTGGAAATCCACATTGTTTTAATTGAGCTTCGATATTCTTTTTTTCTTTTTGAAGCTCAGTTTCTTCATACGTACTAGTAACTTCAAAAATGATTTTTTGATCTTCTATTTTGGGAGCTGTTTCTTTCATCCCCATTAAAGATGGATGTCTTTCGATGATTACTTCTTTGATCCATTCAATATAATCTTGTAATTGTTCTATTGTATATTCATCATAACTTAATTCTATTTGACATTTGGAAGTATGATTGATTCCATTTTTGGCACACACAAACAATTCTTGACATGTTGTTTTTTCTAATGGCTCATTTAGATGAAAATAAACTTTTATGGTTTCGGTTGTTTTATTTAATACGACTTTTTCTATTTTGGCATTGTTTTTTAAATCTAGGGTATCTTCAAAATTAATGCTTTTTAAAAATCTTTCTACTTCATTCATATTATACTTCCTTTACTGTTTTATTATATTGTGAATTTCAATTTGATATTTATCAAACCGTTTGGTTACTTTTCCTTCTATTAAGACTAAATCATTTTTCTTTAGGTCTTTGATGAAAGAAATGCATTGATGAAATAATACGAAATCACTTTCTGCAGTTTCATCACTCGCTTTTATAAAGGCCATAGGAACTTTCTGCTTGGTTTCTATTTGACGAATACTTTCAATTACCACGACACATTTTATGTATTTATCAAAATTTTTGGAGATATTTTCTAATTTGGTAATACTTTTATCAATATATTTGGTCGCAGGATGATTGCTTATGTAAAACCCAAAGGTTCGAAATTCAATTTCTTTTTCGTCTATGGTTTCTTCTTCCACTGGAAATAGTTTTGGTTTAGAAACTTTTGTATTGTCTTCAAACAAGTTGTTATCTTCTTTACTTTTTAATCTGGCATAGGTTAATGCTCGATTTAAGTTTCCTTTTAGTGTGGATTTGGATTTTTCGATTCTTCGAAATGCTCCAGCATCTATCAAGCATTCAATTGTTTTGGTATTAACGCTTTTTCCATAGGTTCTTGCCACAAAATCGAAGAAGTCTGTATATTCTCCATTTTCTTCTCGTTCTTTGATAATGCTATCTGTAGATTCTTTTCCAAGATTTTTAATGACAGAAAATGGAAGTAACAATCCATTTTTAAAAATTTGATATTCTCTATTACTATGATTGATATCTGGATGCCATATGATATAGTTTCTTTTTCGTGCTTCGTTTAAATATTCTTTGGTTTTTTCTTCCGTATTAATGCTCATATTTAGTAAATTGGCAATGTAATAGATAGGATAGTTAACTTTTAAATAAGCCATTTGGTATCCAATCATGGCATACGAAACCGAATGGGCTTTATTAAATCCATAGTTAGCAAATTTTAAAATTAAATCATATATTTTTTCTGCTAATGTTCTTTGATAACCTCTTTTTTCTGCTCCTTCTAAAAATTTTTTTTGATAATCTAAAATGACTTCTTTTTTCTTTTTGCTCATGGCTCTTCTTATATTATCACTTTCTTGAAATGTAAAACCACCTATTTTAGATAAAATTTGCATAATTTGTTCTTGATAAACTATGATTCCATTGGTTTCTTTTAAAATTGTTTCTAAGTCTTGGTGGAGATAAACAACTTTTTCTTTGCCTTCTTTTCTTCGAATGTAGGAATCAATGTTTTGCATTGGTCCTGGTCGGTATAATGCTAAAGCTGCAACTAATTCATCGAAACAATTTGGTTTTAGTTTTTCTAAAAAATGAATCATTCCAATACTTTCAAATTGAAATATTCCCGTAGTATCTGCTTGTTCAAATAATTTTAATACTTTGGGATCTTCAAAACCAATTTGATTTAAGTTGATTTGTTTTTGGGTAGCTTTGGTTATTAAATCTAAAATATTTTGAATAATTGTTAAATTTCGAAGAGCCAAAAAATCCATTTTTAGTAATCCCAATTCTTCTAAATAATTCATGGTAACACCCGTTAACATTTCTTCTCCGCTATAACATATGGGAATTACTTCATCTAAAGGGACACTTGAGATGACAACTCCAGCAGCATGGGTGGAAATATGTCTTTTGTATCCTTCTAGTTTCATGGCAAGATAAAACCAATTTTTAATTTCTGATCGTTCCTTAATTATTTGAGAAATTTTTTCATTTTTTAAATTCTCTTTCAAAGTTAATTTAGGATTAATGTATCCAACAAATTTATTTAGTAGAACATTATTTATTTCTAAGCATTTTCCTAAATCCCTTAATACTAGTTTACTTCCTAAGGTTCCAAATGTCATAATTCCTGCTACACAATCATATCCATATTTTTCTTCAACGTAGGAGATTACTTGATTACGTTTCGTAAATTCAAAATCTATATCGATATCTGGCATGGTGATTCGATCTTGATTTAGAAAGCGTTCAAACAATAAGTCATATTTCAGGGGATCAACTTCAGTTATTCCGAGGCAATAGCTTACTAAAGAACCTGCTGCACTTCCTCTTCCAGGTCCTACTAAAATATTATTTTTTTTAGCATATAAAACGTAATCATATACAATTAAAAAATAATCTACAAAACCCATTTTTTTAATGGTATCTAACTCATATTCTAATCTTTTTTGGTATTCTTCTTTGATTATGCCATTTTGTCTTTTTAACAGCCCTTTTTTGGTTAATACTTCTAGAAAAGCATAAGAATCTATAATTTCTTTATTGTAATGAGGAATAAATCTTTTATTTTTAGGAATTTCTATTGTTATATCTTCGATAAATGCCCAAGTACTTTTTTTGGCATCTTCTTCTATTTCTTCAACATTTAAATAATTTGAACCGAAATCTTCTTTTTCTAAATTACTTATTGTTGTTCCTGTTTCCATCATTTTTAAATAATTTAAGAATTTTGTATCCTCTTTTTTTAAGGCTTTTATATTTTCTACATAAACAATTTGATTCGTGATGATTAAAGCATTATTTTTTTCTAAATAGGTATGATATCCTAAAAAGACTTCATCAAAAATTTTACTTAATGTTTCATATATTTCGACATTGTTAAAAGGAACGATAATTTTTAAATGATTTTTTTTTGATTTTAATAATTCTAACGTCACATTATTTTTTTCTTTTTCGGTATGAATTTTTAATAAATTCTGATAACCTTCATAATTTTTTGCATAACAATAATATTCTTTGTCTTGATATTTTAACGTTAATCCAATGATGGGTTTGATATCATTTTTTTGACAGCTATTATAAAACTCCATTACTCCATATAAATTATCGTCACAAATACTTGCAGCAGGAATTTGGTGTTCTTTTAAAAAGGGAATCAATTCTTCTATTTTGATCATACTTTTTAAAAGCGAGTAATCTGTTGTAATTTTTAAAGGAATATACATTTCACCACCCTGCTTTCTCTTTTTTATTATATCATTTTCTTTTTTTAAATGAAACTATATCGTTCGGAATCTTTTCTTAAGAATTCTCTATTATTATTATTCCAGATGGTTGATAATTTTCCTTTTATTTTATAAAAAAAATAAAGAGTTATTTCTTTATTTTCTAAATTTCAGATTCTTCTTTGCCATTTTTTTCCAAAACTTTTATTTCTTTTTCAGATTCCATTTCATATTCTTGAGGACTGATCGATTTTAAGAAGGAATCAAAGCGATATCTTGGTAACTCAATGGTATTTTCTTCATAACGAAATTTTTCTTGTTTCAATTCATTTAACTTTGTTATTTCTTGAAGAATTACTTGTGCAAGATTGATAATTACTG
Organism: uncultured Mycoplasmatota bacterium; assembly: GCA_948469295.1. GTDB lineage: Bacteria > Bacillota_I > Bacilli_A > RF39 > UBA660 > MGBC162267. Next base: position 2,699 of record CAOKLK010000013.1, on the reverse strand, counting down.
ATTTTACTTTTAATCCATCTTCATACAATGATTTTTTACTTAATTGAGTCATTCCAATGATTCCAAATTGGATAACTCCTACTAGTAAAAATGATGGAAGGATTTGAATTCCTATTTTGCTTAATTCTTCTAAAATAATATTTTCTTCGATGGAGATCACAGACATTAATCTTAGGATAATGCAAGATATACTAACGAAAAATAATACTAGTCCTAACTTTGCTAATATTTTTTGACTTTTTCTTATTTTTACAAGATACTTTTCTAATTTTTGTTGATTTTTTTTTAATTCTGTTAAATTTTCATTGTAATTTTTAATCTTGGTTTCTTCTTTTAGAATATCATCTAAAAGTTTTAAAATGGTGTCTTGATTTCTTTCTTTTTTGTTCATTATCATCACTCCAACTGTTGGTTAGTTATTATAATTTTATTTTATTATTTGTCAAGTTTAGTTTTCCAAACCACTTTTCTTTTTATTCCAAAAATGCATCGACAAAAAATTTGTTTTTTCTTAGTTTTCGCGTTATACTATTGAAAATTTTTGAAGAAGGTGCATTTTATGAATTTAAAACACAATATTAATTTGACGAAACAAATTATGAAGACTCCTTATATAAAAATTAAACGGTTTCAACAAGTTTATTCTTTTTCGAATGAAAATTTGGTTTCTGCACTCCAAAATTTTAATGTAAGAGATCAGGAGTGCTTATGTGTACAGGCCAGTTCTGATCAAGTACTAGATTTGTATGCACTTGGGGCGAAATCTATAGATACTTTTGATATTAATCCTCTTACAGAACCTTATTTTTATCTTAAAAAGGCGGCTTTTTGTGCAGGATTCAATCAAAATGATTTTCTCTATTTTTTTAGTTGTCATAATTTTTGTTCCTCTGCTTTAAATCTTAATATGTTTCATTTTTTAAGGCGTTATTTAGAAGGCGATATGTTAAGATATTGGGATTTTGTTTTTACAAATTATTCTCCAAAAGAATTGAAACATCACCTTTTTTCTTTTGAACAAATTCACCCTTATGTTTTAAAACAAACGTTAAATTATTTGGATGATGAAAAATTCCGCTGGTTACAAAAAAATATTGCAAAACTTTCGGTTCAGTTTCATTACTCAGATTTTCTTTCTCTTTTTAAATTATTAAATCGAAAATACGATTTTATGTATTTCTCTAATATTATTCAATATATTGAGAATATGTTTCCAACTAATTATAATCTCACTACGTTAAGTGATGAAATTCGGAAATTGAATTGTTTTAAAAGCGTGATAGAAGAATATCTTCCGTTTTTGAATGATGCTGGTATTATTATGGCTGGATATCTTTATTTTCTTCAAGGTAATGTATTACAAGAACCTATCTTTCGTGAAAATTTACGGAATCAAGTGTTTGGGGATCATTATGAATATATTAGTTTTCGTTCGATTTATGATATTCAACATAATTTTCAGGTTCCTCATCAGGATGATACTTGTATGATTCTAAAAAAAGATTCTTTATCTTCTCAAAAATAGTTTTTTTGGCATATAAAATGATAAATACTACTTCATAAAACGCTTTTTTTTATCATATATTAGATAGGAATTGACTTCATTATAAAATGATGTTAGAATTTTTAGTGAGAGAAATCACAGGAGGTGATTAGTTATGGCAAAAAATATATCAAAAAAGAAACCTTTGACAGTTAATTTAAGAAGTAAAGCTTGTAATGCTACAAAATCACGTCAAAAGCCAAATTTACAGAAAAAAACTATTAATGGCGAAAAAGTTATTATCAGTGCTAGAGAAGCTAAAAACAATAAATAAAACTCCAAATGATTGGAGTTTTATTTTAATTTATTGATTTGTTCTTCGTAATTTTCTTCTTTGCAAATGAAATATCCACTTACAATAATATCAACATAATCTTTTACTTTATGAATTGTTTGATCATTTATTCCACCATCTACCATGATATTAAAGTGATGGTTCTTTTTTAATTCATTTAATTCCTTTAATTTGGGAATGGTATTTTCGATAAAAGGTTGCCCTCCTAATCCAGGTGTAACGCTCATTATAATTACTTGATCAATTTCATTCAAATAATCTTTTAAGGTTTCTATTTTTGTCTCAGGATTTATAGCAAGTCCAACTTTTATATTTTCTTTTTTGATTGTTTCTATCGTTTTCTTTATATCACAAGGTGCTTCTAAATGAAAGGAAATACAAGTTGGTTTTAGTGGAATTAAATCTTTTAGATAAGGTTCTACTTCATTTGTCATTAAATGAATATCTAATGGTTTTTTATGATTTTTTAATAATTTTATTACCTCGAAATTATTATCTTTTACAAAAAGGCCATCGCTTAAATCAACATGAATGAAATCTGCACTTGTTTGTTCTATTTTTTTGATGGTTTCTTCTTTACTTAATACACTTTTTAAAAATGATACTGCTATTTTCATTTTAATACCTCATTTATAAATGCTTGATAAGATTGATATCTCGTATTTAATATTTCTTTATTTTCTACGGCATCTTTTACTCCACAATCTTGTTCTTTTAAATGATTGCAATCTTTAAAGCGACAAGGAAATTTTTCAAATTCTGGAAAGGCACTTTTTATTTCTTCTTTCGTAAATTTTTGTAAGTCTAAAGAAGAAAATCCTGGAGTATCTGCAATGTAAAAATTATTTACATGAAATAGTT
>CAOKLK010000012.1 GCA_948469295.1 uncultured Mycoplasmatota bacterium | reverse complement strand
CAAAATTTAGCTGCTGCAAGAAATACATCGACTCAAGTAGAAGATAAGTCCATTGCAGAATTAGAAAATAGGTTTGAAATTATCAAAACTGCTATCCAAAACGAAAGTTTTGTAAAACGAGTATTTTTTAAAGAAAATGATGTCGGAGATATCGATGTTACAGATATATTGGCAATTTTAAATATGTTTAATATTAATCGTTATAATAATATGGAAATATTTCCAATTACATCTTATAGTGGCAAAAAACAATGTATTGATTACTACATAAAAAAACATAAAGAACATGGAGAAACTTTAGAAAATCCTTATGTAAAAATGAAACCAATCATGATAGATATATTTAAACTTTATGATGAAATCGAAAGCAAAATGAATTTCTTTTATAAAATAAAAAATCCGAATGGTAGATATGGATCAATTAAAGGAACAATCGTACCTAAAAATAATATAGCTCTAAAATCTAAATTTTATCAAAAAAATATGGAGATTGGATCTCCAACAGGATTTATTTATCCAATATTAGGTTCTTTTCGAGCATTGATCACTATAGATTCAAATGGCTATTATACATGGAAAAGAGATCCATTTACTATATTAAATTCCATTGGAGGAGACTTAGTAGAAACTACAATTGAAAGAAGTAGAACATTAGGTAATAATCCACAATCTGTCGGAAAAGATAATGGGAATTGGAAAACTCTTTATATGACAGTATTATTAAATAGTTTAGAGAATAACAATTAAAAAAATTTATTTTGAGTTTTTGTAAAATGAATAATTTATGAACAAGGGAGTTAAGATTTATGAAAAAAATAGTTATAGCAGGAAGTGCCAAACTTCAAAATGAGGTGAATAAGTGGTTAGAAATTTTTGAAAATAAAAAATATAAAATATTAGATTATCCAAGAGTAATTGAAAGTACAAAATTTATAGAATTATACCCAAATGTGCATATTGAATTTCTAGAAAACATCATCAAAACAGATATGTTATTTATCATGAACGAAGATAAGAATGGTATAGTTGGATATATTGGTTATGAAGCATATGCAGAATTACTTTTTGGATTATCACAAAAATTGATCTATAATAAAAAAATTGAATTAGTAGTTTTTAAAATGCCAAGTAATAAAGTTGGATGCTATGAAGAAATAAATTTATGGCTAAAACTTGGATGGATAAAATTATATGAAGAGGAAGAATAATGAATTTAAGAGAAAAAGTAAAAAACTATGTTCCTTTCTCCATACAATTATGACATTTTTGTATGGAAAAAGGAACAATTACTTATGACAAAAAAATGAAAAATAAAGCAGGATTTTGGTAAATGCAAATAGACAAGCTAAAAGATTTAATTTTATATCAAAGCGAAAATACAAATAAATCTATTGAGGTACTTTATGATAATGAAGACTTTTGGTTAACGCAAAAAACTATGGTTATTATAGCAGAAAACAATATTACCTATCACTTACAAAATATTTTTAAAAGTGGCGAATTAAATAAAGATTCAGTTACTCAAAAAATTAGAGTAACTGCCTCTGATAGAAAGAATTACAATACCAACTTTTATAGTTTAGATATCTCTTCAAATATAGATTTCTTTTTTTCTGACAATTAGTCAAAGTAATGAGGGATTCTTTTATTTAATCAAAAAACCACACCTTGCGGTGTAGTTCAAATTTTTAATTTAGTAAAGTAACATATAAATTTAAATATTACTATTATTTTTGTTGATGATTCATTCTTTTTTCTATCAAAGAAACACATTCATAAATTAAGAATGACATTATTACTAAAATAATAATTCCACTCATTACAATATTAAGATTAAATACTTGAGTTCCATAAATGATTAAGTAACCAATTCCTTTTTTGCTAACTAAAAATTCTCCCATGATTACTCCGATTAAAGTCATAGAAATATTAAGTTTCAAAGAAGAAACGATAGAATTTTTAGAACTAGGAATAATCAAATGGAATAGAATTTGAAAACGGCTTGCTCCAAAACTTTTCATCAAAATCAATTTATTATGATCAGTACCTAGAAATCCATTATAAATATTTATAATACTAACAATAAGGTTAATAAGTAAAGCCATAACAATAATAGATTTTGTATTTGCACCTACCCAAATAATAATGATTGGTCCTAAAGCAACCTTAGGTAAACTATTTAACATCGTAAGAAATGGATCAATAATTTTTGCTAAAATTGGAATTTCATATAAAAGTACTGCAACAAAAAATCCAATACTGATTCCTAGAAAAAATGCCAAAATAATTTCATAAAACGTTGTAAAAATGTGAAGAAATAAATCCCCAGATAAATACAAAGTATAAATAGTATTCCAAATTCTAGTTGGACTAGAAAAAATAAAAGGATTTATAATTTTTTTAAAGCTTAAAAATTCCCAAAGAAACAGAAATCCGACGATAATAGATATTTGAATAAAAAGAACCAATACTTTTTCCGTACGTTGTTTTCTTAAAAATTTCTTTTGTTCATTAGACATTGATATCCAAATCCTTCCAAATCAAATCATAATATGTAGCAAATTCCCTTGCTTTTCTATTCTCAATTGGATTTTGTTTGTTACTCAACTCAATATGATAAATTTGTTTCAAATGACAAGGTCTTTTCGAAAAAACGATAACTCGGTCAGACATAGAAACAGCTTCTGCTAGATCATGTGTTACCATAATAGCCGTTTTTCCTTCTTTTTTTAAAATCTGAAACACATCATCACTAACTGCAAGTCTAGATTGATAATCCAATGCTGAAAATGGTTCATCTAAAAGTAGGATATCTGGTTTTAAAGCCAATGTTCGAATCAATGCAACCCTTTGCTTCATACCACCAGAAAGTTCTTTTGGATACTTATCAACAAAATCTTTCAAGCCGTAAGTAATCAACAATTGTTTTACATAATCTTTATTTTCTTTCGTATCTTTTTTTTGGATTTTAAGACCTAACAAAGCATTATCCCAAATAGTAAGCCAAGGAAATAACGAATCCGTCTGGAGCATGTATCCAATGCTACAACCCTCCAACAAATGAATTTTTCCATTACTCGGTTTTTCTAGTCCTGCTAAAATGCTAAGCAAAGTAGATTTTCCACAACCACTTGGGCCAACAATAGAAATAAATTCTCCAGAATTGACAGAAAAAGAGCAATCTGAAATCGCTTCAATTTCCCCATTAGTAGTATGGTAAATCTTTTGAATCTTTTGAATTTCTAAAATATTATTCATGACTAATATTATGAACTAGATCTTGAAATGGGACATATTCATCAATCAGCTTAGCATCTAACATAATATCTTCTAAATTCTTATAAATTTCTTCACTAATATATGCATTAGGAAGCCAACTATCTGAGTCTTTATAACGTTTTACAATCGTTTTTAAATCATTAATAGAAGAATCAGGAAATTGATTCGAAATAACCTTAGCAATTTCATCTTCATTATGATCTTTTACATATGTAATTCCTTTTTCCAAAGCTCTAGTAAATTTTTCTAAAATTTCTTGATTACTTTCGAAATAACTTTTTTGTGCATAGAAAGCCGTATATGGAACACTACCAGATTTTTCTCCAATACTAGCAACAACATGACCATATCCTTCACGTTCTAACTTTGTAGCATTCGGTTCTCTTAGTGCAAGAATAAAAAGTTGCTAGGAATATTGAAATAAATTCCCTATGAAAAAAACATAAGAATCAATCAAATAATCGTATAAAAATAAATCCTAAGAATAAGATTATAACAGGTTGGTGATACTATGGACAAAAAATATATAATTGGTTTGGGAGGAATTTTTCTTTTTTTACTCGCATCAATAAGTATCAGTTTATTTTTTAAAGAGGAACCAAAAACAGAAGAGACTAAGAAAGAAAAATTAGTAACAACAGTCATGAGTATGAATAAAAATAAATTAACTGTACAAGATGCAAATAACGTAATATATACATTTGATACTACGAGTCCAAACATAAAAACTGGAGACAATATTATAATTGAATACACAGGACTTTTAAATAAAAATGCCGAACATCAAAAAGATACAACCATTACCAAATTAGTAGTAGCAGAAGATAATCAAAATAGCATTCCAGAAAATTGGTTAGACGATGGATTATTTCATAATTTTTACAATGCAGCATACAAAAAACTACAAACAATGAGTTTAGATGAAAAAATATCACAACTATTATTAGTACGTTATCCAGAAAAAGCCGAAGAAGTTCAAAAAAAATATCAGTTTGGAGGATATGTATTTTTTCAAAAAGATTTTAAAGATAAAACCAAAGAAGAAGTAATAAAAATGATCAAAGAATTAGAGGCAGTGAGTAAAGTTCCAATTCTAACGGCTGTAGATGAAGAAGGAGGAAAAGTAGTTCGTGTCAGTAGTAATTCAAAACTAGTAGATGCTCCTTTCAAATCATCCCAAGACTTATATAAAAATGGTGGATTTAATACCATAAAAACAGATACTATAAATAAAAGTAGAATTTTAAGTAATCTCGGTTTAAATTTAAATCTTGCTCCTGTTGTAGATGTAACAACGGATCCAAATGCTTACATGTATAGTCGTACTCTAGGAGAAAATACCTCATTAACTTCTTCTTATGCGAAAACAGTCATCGAAGCAAGTGCAGGAACCAAAGTTTCTTATACCTTAAAACACTTTCCAGGATATGGAAATAATACAGATACCCATCAAGGAAGTGCCACAGATACAAGAACTTTAGAAAATTTAAAACAAGATGATTTTCCACCTTTTGAAGCAGGAATTAAAGCGGGAGCAGAAGCTATATTAATTAGTCATAATATCATTTCTAATGTAGATAGTTCAAATCCAGCATCTCTTTCTCCAAGTATTCATAATATTTTAAGAAATGATTTAAACTTTACAGGAATCATAATCACTGATGATTTAGCAATGTCAGCATTATCCCAAATAGATAATCCAACAACAAAAGCTATATTAGCAGGAAATGATTTAATCATAACGACAGATTACGAAAAAAGTATCAATGAAATCAAAACTGCATTAAAAAATGGTACCATCGATGAAAAAACAATTAACAAACTAGCATTTCGAAATTTAGCTTGGAAATATTACAAAGGCTTAATGTTTGAAAATGAAAAATAAGATTAGGAACATCCTGATCTTTTTTCATTTTTAAAGTTTTTGTTATAATGAAAAAGAGGTGAAGAAAAATGAAATGTTCGAAATGCCAAAATGGAAATATGAAAATCAAACTAGGACAATATGGACTATTTGCAGCATGTGATAAGTTTCCCAATTGTCGAAATCCAATCAAACTAAACAAATTTTTATATGAAGCATTAAAAAAGGAGGGAATAAATATTTATGGTTGGGATCATACTTGTTGGAAATGTAAAAAAACAACAAAAGTATACACCTATTTTATAAATAAACAATTAAAACCCTATATGGAAGAATATATTGAATTAGGAAATTTAGGATTAGACTCTTGTATTCCCATTGATGAATATTTAAAAGCAAATTTTAGCACGATTAATAAAAATTACAGTAACACCCAACATAAATACTGCACATCTAACAACTGTTCTCATTGTAATGCTCTAATTGGGAACCATTTTATTGTAGATGATCCACATGATATTTTTAATGATTGGATAACTAGTGATTTAGATAAGTACATTGTTGGAAAAATTCCATTTGAAAAATTAAATATTCAAGAAGAAGATTTAACAGGATTAGAAGAATATTATATTCAGATTGGAAAAAAGAAACAGAAGAAACAACTTCTGTTTTTTTAAATATTTCATAAAATATATCAAGGGGGAATTCTTATAAAAAGAAATAAAATAATTGATAACATCGAAATCACAAATAAAAAAGAAACCATAATTTTAAATCTAGCCCTTTCCCTGAATAAAGAATTATATAATGAAAAGAAAATCGATTATAAAATGTATAAAAATACCGAAGAAAGTATATTAAAAGAATTAAAAAAATATCACCAAAAATAAAATAGAATTATGGGGGAGCGAAAATTTTGGATTTATATACCATTCGAAAAAAATTAAGTTTAGGGATACCACTTACCAACATAAAACTTAGAGTAACAAATTATTCCAGAGTATCTACCAATCAAGATGAACAAAAAAAATCATTACAAAACCAAGTAGAACACTTTTCGAAATATATAAAAGAAAATCCCAATTGGACATATGTAGAAGGATATGTAGATCAAGGAATAACTGGAACGAGTGATCAAAAAAGAGAAAAATTTATGCAAATGATAGCAGATGCCAAACAAAATAAATTTGACTTAATTATCACCAAAGAAATTTCAAGATTTTCTAGAAATACATTAGATAGTATTAAATATACAAGAGAGCTTTTATCAGATGGAGTAGCAGTATTATTTGTAAACGATAATATAAATACAGCAATGCCAGATGCAGAATTAAGATTAACAATAATGGCTTCTATGGCTCAAGATGAAATCAGAAGATTATCAGAGCGGGTAAAATTTGGTATGAATCGTGCAATCGAGCGTGGAGAAATACTTGGAAATGATTTATTGTATGGTTACAAAAAAAATAAAGAAACAAAAATGCTTAATATGATAGAAAAAGAAGCACAAATAGTTAGAAATATTTATGAACTTTATGCAATAGAAAAATTATCTTTATCTAAAATTGTTAAAAAATTGAATCAAGAAGGAATAAAAACTTGTCAAAATAAAAAATGGTGCATATCCACAATTTCAAGAATGATCGAAAATCCAAAATATAAAGGATATTATTGTGCAAGAAAAACTGAGATTGTCGATTACATGACCAAAAAAATAAAATACTTTGAAAAAGACGATTGGATAATGTACGAAGACAAAAAAAGGATTCCTCCCATAGTAAGTGAAGAATTATGGGATTTAGCAAATGATCGATTAACTAAAAGAAAAAAAACGGATAATAAAGCCAAAACAAAAAATAGATATTTATTTAGTGCCAAAATATATTGCGAAGAACATCAAACCACATTCCATCGAAGAGAATTTCGTAAACAAAAAAAAGACGTTACATGGGTTTGTAAAGAGTATTTAACACATGGAAAAATAAGATGTGATTCTCCAAATATAAGAGAATCAGAATTAGAAAATATTTTTATCGACTTCATTAAAAAATTACAAATAAATTATCAAAAAATAGTAGAACTTTTAATAAATTTTTATAAAGGGTTAGAAATAAATGATAATATAGAAGAAAAAATAAATAATTATGAAAAAGAAATAAATATATTAAATATAAAAAAAGATAAAATACTAGAACTAAATATTCAAGAAAAACTAACGAACGATGAATTTTATGAGAAAAATAACTTATACAATACTCAAATAAAAGAATGGATCGAAAAAATAAAAAAAATAAAATCAGAAAAACAAAAGGAAAATTCAAAAGACAAATTAAAAAAATTAGAAAATGTTTTAACATCTAAAATAAAATCAAAATCTACTCTGAATAAAACCATTCATCTATTATTAGATCATATTACTGTATCAAAAATAAATAATAATAAAAATAACTTAAATTTAAATATATATTTATCTGTAAAAGAGAAGAAAAAAACGAAAAAAAAAGAACCTTTTTTCAAACAGCATTTGGAATTTAAACGAGGATACGATACAAAAGGAACAAAAAGATATCAAATAAGTTACCAAATAAATTATTTTCTTTCAACATAATTTGAAAATTTAGTTAATGAATGTTACTACTTTAGCAATTTCTTCTCTTGTTATTTTACCTTCTCTTATAATATTCACTTTATTATTAACAATTTCAATTATCGTAGAAGTTGTATCATGAGTAACATTGCCACTATCTAAAATATAATCAACTTTATGATTTAATTCATTAAAAATACGTTCAATATTGATTCCTGTGGGATTCCCAGAAAGATTTGCACTTGGAGCAACAATAGGAACTCCAGCAGTTTTAATAAGATGATAAGCAAGTCCATCTTGTAACAAACGTACTCTAACAAATTCATCTCCAGCAGAAATAATATCTGGTAAAACATTTTTCTTTTTTCTAAACTTTATCGTTAGAGGTCCTGGCCAAAAGGTATCCATTAGTTTTTTCTCTATCGGATGAATAAAATCTACCATTTTATTTAACATGGACAAGTCAGAGATTAATACACAGAGCGGTTTATTCTCTGGCCTTTTTTTAATTTCATAAACTTTTTTACAAGCTTCATAATCATAAGCATTAGTTCCCATTCCATAAACAGTATCAGTTTTAAAAACTATTATTTTGCCATTTTTTATAGCATCTGCTATTTCAAATATAATATCATCCTTTATATCTTTTTCTTTTATGTATTTTGTCATTTTTTACGTCTTCTTTCCAACTAACGTTTATTATAACATTATTTTTAATAGAAAAAATTTATTTGACAAAGATATTTAATGAAATATTTATGGAAGTGAAATATAAATTCTGTTATACTTTAAAGTAACTTAATAAATGAAAAGATTAGAATATTCTAATATTATTGAATATAAAGTGGAAAAAATATAAATCGTGAGATAATCAAGAAATTTCAAAGGGCCATTGTTGAGATCAAGTCGAATTAGAAAGTGTTAGGTTCAAAACTCATAACTATAATTTTAAAATATATTATATTTGGTTTGAGTTACCTTATAACAATACTTACTCTAACCACACTATTTAATCTATGAAAATGGTGGAAAATACTATTACTTTGAACACTCTGACTGTAATAATAAAAGGAATACATGAATTTGCTTACTATGAAGATGCCATTAATTATCAAAAAGGAAAACATATTGAAAAGAATAAAAGAAGAAATCCTATCAATGAAGAAATATTAAATTATCTACAAGTTTATGAATACGATCAACCTATATTTAGTTGTACAATGTGTTAATATATTGATTATATTTTAGAAAATACAAAAAAGTTGAAAGTAAAAAGAAAATGAGATAAATAGAGAGGAGATTAGCTATGAAAAATAATATGATGATATATATATCAAAAGATGATAATGTAAAAGTTGATTTTAATATTCAAAATGAAGATATATGTATGAGTCAAGAAGTAATGGATAATCTTTATGATACAACGAAACAAAATATTAGTTATCATTTAAATAATATATTTAAAGAAGATGAACTTAATAAAGATTCAGTTGTTAAAGATTTCTTGACAACTGCTAACGATGGTAAAAATTATAATGTTTTACACTATAATTTAGATGCTATCATTGCAGTAGGTTATCGAATTAATTCTAAAAAAGCAACTGAATTTAGAATATGGGCAACTAAAGTATTAAAAGAATATATGATGAAAGGTTTTGCTTTAAATGATGAGAGATTAAAAAATAATGGTGAAAATACATATTTTGAAGAGTTACTTGCTAGAATTCGTGACATTAGATCTTCAGAAAAAATTTTCTGGAGAAAAGTAAATAGATATTTATGCAACGTCAATTGATTACAATTCTAAAGATAAATTATCAATAGATTTCTTTAAAAATGTGCAAAATAAAATGCATTATGCTACACATGGAAAAACTGCTGCTGAAGTAATATTTTACAGAGTTGATTCAAAAAAAGAAAAAGTAGGACTCACTAATTTTAAAGGGAATTATCCAACAAAAAGTGAAACTGAAATTGCGAAAAATTATTTAACTGAAGAAG
>CAOKLK010000011.1 GCA_948469295.1 uncultured Mycoplasmatota bacterium | reverse complement strand
TCATATTGTTTTTGCCTTAGTTCTTTCTCAACTGGAAGCCCTATTCCAAAATCATTGCAGATTATATCAAATTTATCTAACACTTCAACTATTTTATTTTGAATTTTAAGAGGTGGAACACTAATCTCAATTTTTTTAATAGCATTAGAATTAAATTGTGGCTGTCCAGCTTTTGATACGAGATTATTAGCTTGATTCCAATATAAATATGATTTACTAAAATGCCAATAATAACGATTTAATATTACACTATTATCAAGATCAATCTTTATAAGATATGACGCATATATACTAGGATTATCATCGTCAAAGTACAATGTTTTACCATAAGAAGCTCCTGTTCTTGCAACAACTAAATCTCCTTTTTTTAATAAATATTTTTCATTTTCACTTGATATATTTAAATACTTAATATCATTATTTAACAGATACCCTGTTTCTGAAATGTCAGTAATTCTAATATATCTTGCATCACCATTATCTAATGCTGTGTCAGTAAAACCATAAGTAAATTTTGCAATATCTTCTAATTTACACTTCTTTATTTGATTAGTTTTATTAGGCACATTATCCAGTAGTTTTCCACGCCAAAACTCATATTGACTCTGTCTCGCTTCTAACTCCGCTTCTAACTCCGCTTCTAACTTGCCAAATTTATCAAGAATTCGTACTATCTCTTCTTGTATCTCTAATGGTGGTATAGGTACTCTTAGTTTTTTTAAATCAGTCTTATTAAATTTTGTTTGTCCTGCTGGTGATGTAATCTTCTTTAATTGTAATTGAAAATCATTGGCCAAAAAAACATGTTTTAAATACTTCATATTTACTTTCTCACTTCTTACGAGAATAGCATTGGTAGCTAATGAGCACCTTTTATACGGCAAATCTTCTGGTGTTAAATAATATACTTCACCACAATTACCTATATTTGGTAAGATCAATGATTCTTTATTAAGATTAACTCTCCATAAATATTAGAAAGCACTTTCATCAATATAGATAAATTTATCTCCTTTAAATTTACTTTTAATATCTGTTGTTCTAATAAGCATCGCATAATCAGGTTCTTGTAGATATTTAACGTTATTAGCTAAATCTTTAAATGAGCCTGCAGCAACATAGTCAGTAATCGTTTCGCATATTTCTCCAACAGCCTTATACTCTACTCCATTAGGACACAATTCTTTAATCAATTCATTAATCTTACTCATGATAATCAACCTCTAATTCTCTGATTATCTCTTCCAATTCTACACGTAGTTGTTGTTGCCTAGGAACTATCTCCGCTAATCTTTTATTTACTTCTACTATATCTATTACTTCACTACTGATATGGGTTTTTAAATATGAATTAACAGAAATATTATAATCATTATCTTTAATTTCTTCATAAGTAGATAGATATGCCTTACCATCAATAGTAGCTCTATTTTTTAATATATCAACGATATTATTAATATTATCATCAGATAATTTATTCTTGTTAGTATTTCTAACACATTCATCACTAGCATCAACAAATAATATATTATTATCAGTTTTATTTTTCTTTAACACTAAAATACAAGTAGCAATAGAAGTCCCAAAGAATAAATCTGAAGGTAGTTGGATAACTGTATCAATAAAGTTATTATCAATCATATATTGTCTAATTTTTTGTTCTGCACCACTTCTATAAAGAACACCCGGGAACTCAACTATTGCAGCTGTTCCTTTAGGAGAAAGCCATGATAACATATGCATAGTAAATGCTAAGTCAGCTTTACTAGAAGGTGCTAAGACTCCAGCAGGTGAAAATCTTTCATCGTTAATAAGTAATGGATTTTCTTTACCTGCCCATTTTATAGAATAAGGTGGATTAGATACAATTGCATCAAATGGTTCATCATTCCAATGTGCAGGATGTATTAAAGTATCGCCACGTTCAATACTAAAGTTATTGTAGTTGATATTATGTAAAAACATATTAATTCTAGCTAAGTTATATGTAGTCAAATTTATCTCTTGTCCAAAGAAACCTTCTCTTACATTTTCTTTACCTAGTATCTTGGCAAATTTAAGTAATAATCCACCTGATCCACAAGCTGGATCATAAACCTTATTAACAGAAGTCTTATCCATTATAACTATTCTAGCAAGTAACTCACCAACTTCTTGTGGTGTAAAAAACTCGCCACCAGATTTGCCGGCTGAAGATGCATACATTGTCATTAAAAATTCATACGCATCACCAAATAAATCAATATTATTGTCTGTATATTCACCAAAGTTTAATTCACCTATAGCATTAAGTAATCTAACTAGTTTTTCATTTCTTTCATCTACAGTATTACCTAATTTATTATCTATTGTAAAATCATCAAATAAACCTTTAACATCATTTTCTGAAGCAGTTCCTCTAGCAGAAGCTTCAATATTATTAAATACATTAGATATAACAACATTTAAGTTATCATTTTTATCTGCACTTTTTCTTATATTGCAAAATAATTCACTAGGTAGGATGAAAAAACCTTTTTCTTCTAATATCTGAATTTTACCTAACAAAGCTTCTTCATCTGAGATATTTCTATATTCAAAATCTGCAATACCTGCTTTTCTTTGATTATCATTAACATAATTTTCAATATTTTCAGATATAAATCTATAAAATAATAATCCTAAAACATATTGTTTAAAATCCCAACCGTCTACAGACCCTCTAAGCTCATTAGCTATTTTCCAAATTGTTTTATGCAATTCATCTCTTTCGCGCTCTTTTTTATTCATTTGTACTACCTCCATTTTATAATTTTCTATTGTCCATTTAGTTTATCAATAGTTTGACTATATATTTCACCAAGTGCTTTTGCAGTGGTATCAGAAACAAAACTTTTAAAATTAATGTTTCGTTTGCAAAGTTCGTTTATTATATCTTTTTTAATTTTTATATATTTTTTCCCAAAGTCAATATTACGACAGTTTTTTTGAAATTCATTTATAATTAATTTAACACTAGCCATAGAATCTTTTAGCATATTATTTTTAATTTTTTCAAAAAAACAAATTTCCAAAAATTCTTTTTTTATTTGTCTACTTGTTCTTGAAAATGCTAAATAATTATTATATTTCTCACATAAGTATTTATTTATCATTATATATTGCTTCAACAAATCATAGGAATTTTCTAGCGTAGGAATTAATTTTTGATATTCGTCGACAAAATTTATACAATTTTTAGCAAGAAACAAAAAATTTCCACGATTTGATAAATATACACCATACAAGTTTAATAATAATTTATTATTTTTAATCAAATTATTTGACAAGGTATTTTTTCCTAAATATTTTACTACAATATTATCAATTCTATCAGTTAATAAAACTACGTTATCTAAAGAATAGGAATCTGAATTCATCTTTTCTTTTTTCAAATAAAACATAAATGCTTCCTTTAAGTTATTGAAATCTCTTTTTTTATTATTAATATAAAATTCATAACCATTATTTGAAGAAATTATTTTGGAACTATAGCAATCCATGTTTCCTATATAATCATGGAAGCATAATTCATTTGATAATAATGTAAAATTAAATTTCAAAAACCGGTAATTAAATATTTCATCTAATTTTACATGGCAAAAAATAAAGTCAGTATTTTTTTTTATAATTAATGGTGGTAAATATAAAGTGTTGAATTCATTTTTAAAATAAGTAAAATCAGAAATCATTTGTTTATAATTATCAACACGTTCAGAATAAAAGTTAAAACAGTTCTCGAGCATTAAATAATTACAAATATCAACATTTCTACTGTATTTTAATTTTTTTATTTTTCCTTTTTTTTGTGAAATATAAGTTATTTGAAAACCTAAATCACTATTTTTCCCATCATAACTGCGTTTTTTGTTATAGTTTTTCATACAAAAACAGCTCCTAACACTAAAAATCAGTTTTTTTACTTATATACAATTTCTCATTATCTAACTTGTTATTTTTGTTAAATAGCAAATTTTCAAAAAACATAATTAAATATTTTTTGGTTTCCTTTACCCCTTTAGCATAGTTAGTATAATTGGCTCTTACTAAAGCATTTCTAAAGTATAACGAATTATCCTTAAATAAATCATTATTAACATCAAATCCTATACTAATTAAATATTTTTGAATAAATACAGCGGTAGTTCTAGTGTTACCTTCATTAAAAGGATGTACTTGCCATATTCTTGATGTAAATTCAGCTATTCTTTCTATTAATTCATCATTAGTAAATTTTGAATAATCTATTTGTTTTTCTTCTTCAAAATCATATTTTAAAGTTTTTTCTATTAAGTCATAAGATTGATAAGTAACAGTATCATTATCTAATATCTCTTCATCTTTTGTAAAATTATAAATTCTAAACTCTCCAGCATTATAAACCTTTTTATCTAAATTTAGAAATAGCCTTTTATGATAATTTTTATAAGTCAAATAATCAAATCTAAAAGCACCATCATTTAATATTTCATAGATGGCAGTTGCTACTTCATCAGCTTCTTTTTCATCAGCAAAATTACTATTCTCATGATAAGAAGTAATTTCAGTTTGGACTTCTTTATAAGTTTTATTTCCTTTTATATGTTCATTAGCAAGTTTAACCATATATTTTGACGGCTTTAATTTATCAACCTCTTGTAAGCCAAAGGCTATATCCCAATATAATTGCTTTATTCTAGGATTTTTCTCATCTAATACTTCATCATAAGTTTTTTCATTCATAAATTTTACCCTCCACAATCAAAATTCAAATACCAATCTTTTAATTATTCAAGAATAACTTAGTACCTTAATTATACTATATTCGTCGACAAAAATCGACTATTTACAATCAATTTACTTATCAAAATTAAATTTTGGTTTTATCTGTTATATCTATTTGTTTTTTAATACTTTATTATTTAAATACTTAATTGTATATAGAAATCCGTATATGGCAAATCCACAAGGCGAAAATCGCCCTATGAATTAATATTAGGATTTTCATAAACTATATAATCATATATAAACTTTCCTTTTTCATCACGATTTTCATTCATTTCTAAATAGTGATTATCTCTTAATTCTTTTAAGGCTTTTCTTATAGTAGTTCTTGATTCATTGCATATACTACATAAACCATTTATTGAATAATCCCAATTATCAGGAAGTGATAACATCAAAGATAACAAACCCTTTGCTCTTAGACTTAGATTCTTATCTTTAAAATGATAATTACTCATTACAGCATAATCCTTATCTTTTTTGACTCTTACTATCATATTTTATTTTCTCCTTTTTATACACATTTAAAAAAGCCTATTATTTAAAATAGACTCATATTTTGATTACTCTTGTACCAACAAACTAACAAATTGTGGAACAAAAGTAAATTTAAGTTCCATAACTCAAGTAGCTTATGAAGTTATACACCTTATATTCTAGCCATCACAATTTTTCCAATCGAACCACCTGCATTTATGTGATTAGATAAAACAATAACATCTTTATCTTTTCCATAAAAACTTTGTGCTCTTCCTGGACGAATATTCGGTCCCAAGGTTTCATCTTCTGTACGAGTCATTGAATTTTCTATTCCTAAATCATCCAACCTTTTCTGAATATACTTACTAATTTTCAAAGTATAATCTTTTTCTGTAATACCATTTGCAATAGTACCTGGATCTTCCCCACCATGCCCCGCATCAATCACTACTCGTTTCGTTGCTCTTTCATCCATACTTTTCACCTCTAATATAAAGTATGAAAAAAGATCATTTTTGTCTCTTTGAATTCATTCAGAATCAAATTCCTTTAATTATAATTTTCAAAAAAGTAATAATTTTCTTTCTAATCTCACTATTAACACTCCGAAACTCTTTCACAAGCGAAATAGCTTGATTTAATTTTGAAATTTTAATTTGCGTCGTATCAGTAATTCCAAGTTTTTCAAAAACCGAAAAAATAACTTCAATAATCTTTCCGCGTTCTTCATCATTTAAAGAAGAGAGAAAATTAACATTTGATAACTCCAAACTTTTACTACGAGAAGTTAAATTTGCTGGAACAAAAATACCTCCAAAACATTCCCAACTAAAAGGATCATGTTGAAATATTCCACTAGCTGTACTTTTTACAACACTATAATTTGAAGTATGCAACAACAACATTCCAAAAGTAGAATCACTTGGTACAAACATTTTTAACTTCTTTTCCATTTTACGATATAAAGAAGAAGAAAACTCCTTTTTTCGGAATCCAGGACCATCAAAATTATATATAGTTTTAATTCGCATACGTACATGAATATTTGCAAGCATCCCAGCAGTCATCGCTAAATTCCCACCTTTCGAATGACCAGCAACAACAATATTATTATCCAATATCCCTATAGAATCATTTAAATATCGAATAGCAAAAGCCTGAGAAGGAATAGGAAAAGTATTTGTAAGTAAAAAATCTTCTTTCCATCCCACAATAGAAGTATCAGTTCCTTCATAAGCAACATAAACAATTCCCTCAAATCGCATCGTAAAAGCACAAAACTGTTTTTCATGATCCACAGTTTTCACATAATAATACATTTTAATATTAGCATAACGTTTCGAATCTCTCAAAATATCCAACAATTGATAAACCTCTCGATAAAACTTTGTTACTATATTTCCATCATGCTTCTTCAAATATTTTAAAATCGCATCAGACAATAAGATATAATTATCCTTAGAAGATGGAATAATATCACTAAAATCTGCATAAACAATTTGTGAAAAAATCAAACTATCCAAATCATTAAATGGAGTTTCACGAAAAGATAAATTTTTATAATACTTTAAATATTCCTTTAAATTAGCCACAAACACCACATCCAAAAATATTGTATCATAAAAACCAAAGAAAAAAATTCAACCTGCAAAGTAAGACAAATAGAAACAAAAAAAGACTAATTTTATTTAGCCTTTACTTGCAACAGTTAACTGAATGGTAATTTTAATTTCTTCTCCATTACGATATACCCCTAAAACAAATTCATCTCCAACATCATGTTGATACAACAAATAACGTAAATACGCCAAAGAAGATACCTCTTCTCCATCGGCTTTCACAATAATATCCCCTGGTAAAATACCTGCTTGAGCTGCTGGACCACCATTTTCTGCACTAGAAATATAAACTCCATGTGTAATTGGTAAATTTTCAAGTCTAGGATAAAGTTCCAAACGAGCATCACTCAAATTTGCCATCTGAATTCCTAAATATGGTCTTTGAATTTCTTCACCTTTAACAATCTTCTCTGCATACTTTATAGCAGTTTCAATTGGAATAGCAAATCCCATTCCTTCCACTCCATCATTTACAAGTTTTAAAGAAGTAATTCCAATAACTTCACCATTTCCGTTTGCCAAAGGTCCTCCACTATTTCCAGAATTTATAGCAGCATCCGTTTGTAATACACTCATTACCCAATCAGAAACTCTTGAATTTGATACAGAAACACTTACCAAACGATTTTTTCCAGAAATAATACCACGTGTAACCGTTCCAGAATATGTAGAAGCATCAAGTGGGGCACCTACTGCAAATACTGTATCACCAACGCGAATACTTTCACTACTTCCAAGACTAGCAACTTTAACAGAATCATTTGCACTAATACTTAAAACTGCAATATCAGCATACTTATCTCCTTCAAGAACTTCAACTTTTACACTATTTCCATCAGTAAATTGAACATAAACTTCATCACCACTTTCAATAACATGATTATTTGTTAAAATATGAGCCGTTTTTCCATCCACTTCATAAACAAATCCAGTTCCAGTAGAATAAAGTTCCTTATTTTTATAAGTTTTTACAACCACAACTGCATCATAGATCTTATCTACAGCCTCAGCAATTCCTTCATCCGTAATAGAAACATTTTTTGTTTCCACCGTTTCCGTAATCACTTTCCCAAAAGTATCTGGAAAAAAATACATTCCCAAAAACAAAACTCCTGCTCCTAATACCGCCGAAATAAAACATAAAAATACATTTTTCAATCCACTATTTTTCATTTTATAACCTCACAATCTCTTTATAATTTTCTGGAAATCCCATTCGATCTAAAACTTTATTAACTGGTATTGTTTTCAATTTAGAAGAAAGTAAATTAATTTCATAATCCAGACTCTCCATCATTAAATAAAAATCATCTGCTCGTAACATATTTTTAAGAATAATAACCAATGCAAACAAATCACCTTTTCCATAAACATATTCACCATCCATCTTAGAAATTCCTAATTCATGATGAAACCGAGTATTTGGAATGGTTCGTTGCGTTTTATGTTCAAACAAAACATCTTCATGAGCACATAAATTTCGATAATTTGCTAAAATAGGTAACCAAATCAATAAATGATCTGACTGAACATGAAAAAAATCTGCGACATTTCGTTGATCCTCTGATTTTAAAATTGAAAAAAACTCTCCCACAATTCCAAATGACAAAATTTTAACAACAATCCAAAGTGGAATATATCCATAATGATCAATATAATGTTGCGTTGCTTGATGTTGCCCTCCATTAATACGAATTTGTCTTTTCAACTTTTTAATTAAATCATTTACCTGTTTCTTCCGATCACTTTCACGCACAAAATTTTTAGGATTTAAATATTGCTCTTCTCGAATTCCATATTTTTGAGACAACTCATATGCCATAATACTTTTAATATTATTTTCAATAATAAGTAAATTTTTAAAAATAATATTTCGAATATGTCGATCAAAATAAAACAAAGAATAAAGTTCATTAAAAGTTGTACCTTGAAAAAAAACTCGATTTGTAGAACTCTCAAGAAATAAATGACGATATCCACTTAAAAAGAAATAATTTTCTCGAAGTAAAATCTCCTTCGCATATTCTTCATCTGGAATAACAAGACCTTTGCTTTGCAAAATATGAATTTGTTCTTCTAAGGTTTTAAAGGTTTTTTCCATTCACAGTCACCCCATAATAACAGAATTATATCACAAAGACCATTATCATTCTATATTTTTTCAGTGAACCTTATGTTATAATTATGTGAAAAGTAGGTGAAAATATGCCATCCATAGTAACTCATTATTTATTTTCAGAAGACGTTCGTATCCAAACAACCAAAGAAATTCAAACAAAATTAAAAAATTCCATCAATATTTATCACATTTTTGCTCAAAGTTTCGATAACTTATTTTACTACAACTTACTAAGTCTCAAAAAAGGAAAAGATATTAGAAAATTTGGAAACACTGCCCAAAAAATCAAAATTGACTCATACTTCAAAAATATTCTTCAAATCATAAAATCTGAAAAGCTGGAAAAAAATGAAGAAGTAATCGCGTATCTTTTTGGATCACTAACGCATTACATTTTAGATAGTAATTGTCATCCATTTATCATCCACCAAGCTGGTTGGATTCATGATAAAGAAACTACAAAAAAATATCGTGGAAATCATGAAAAAATTGAAGTAAGTATCGATGCAATTTATTATGAAGAAAAAAGACATAACAAATTATACAAAACATCACTAGCAAATACACTACTTCCAAAAACCAAATTTTCCAAAGAATTAATAAATGTACTAAATAAAACTTTTGAACAAACTTTTCAACAAAAAAACATAGGAAAAATTTTTGAAAAAAGTACAATGGATGGACATTTTATTTTAAAATACTTTGTTACTGACCACACAGGAATAAAAAAACAAGCTTATAAACTTTTTGATTTTATCTTTAAACAAAATACAAAA
>CAOKLK010000010.1 GCA_948469295.1 uncultured Mycoplasmatota bacterium | reverse complement strand
GTTATTAAAATAGTTATTTTCCCAGTCAAAACCTTGGTAATTATACAACTCTTCTATTTTTGCTAATTCTGCTTGTGTAAAAGTTTTTTTATTTCTTAGTTCTTTTGGTAGTGATATTTCTACCCAAGCATTTTGTCTTAGTTCATAGCATGGAATAGTAGCAGATGGACTTAATGTTATTGTATTTTTGGTAATTGTAAATCTTAAAGGTATTCTTTCTAACAATTGTTGTTCCTCATTTTTGGTTCCATATTTCACATAGAAGTTAATTGGAGATATTGTTTTACTTGTTTCATTTTTTTTCAATATTGTATCTTCATATTTTACAAAGTAGTATTTTGTCTGTAGTGTGGTAGGTGTTGCAATTAATCTTAATTCCTCTAATTTATATTCTTTTTGAATTGGTAAAATGTTTGATACTACATTTTTGTCAAAATCAAAATTTCTTTCATCTGTTTGTACTGTTTTTAGGGTAAAGTTTTGTAGTTTTTGATGAAATGTAGGTGTTCCAAGTGCAAACATATTTGCGTAAATGGTTATTAAAAGTATTTTTTGTTTTGTGCTTAAATGACTCTTTTTTGATTTATTATGATGTTGATAAATTGTATTTTCTTTTGTTAAGAATTCATTTCCATATAAATCAATAAATTTGTTTTTTTCTAATGAACCAATTGCAAGTAGAGAATTTTGTTTTGCTCCAGAATCAATAATTCTTACTTTTTTTCCAATTAACTCTTGAGTATTCGATGATTTTGTAATACTAAGTAAGTTTTGAATTTTTGTGTAATCTCCTAATTTTGTACAATCAAATGTCCAATGTGGTGAAAAGTATTTTTCTTGGCATTCGAATGCAATCCATAAATTGAATCCATCGTTTTTGATATCGCTTATGACAGCTTCTGTTGTAAACATAATTTTTTTCCTCCTTTAGTGTTTTTATTTTAGTTTTTAAACCTTTGATTGTCAATTGTTTTTTTTTATTCTAAATATAGAAGAGGGAGAATATAAAATTTTATTTTTGATTTCTTTATGTTCTATAGGATACATGTTATAATGAATTTGTTATTAATCTAAAAGGAGGAATGAAATGAAATTAGTTGTTGATGGAAATATGGCTGCTTCTAGAATTGCTTATTTGTTTAGTGAGGTTGCTAGTATTTATCCGATTACTCCATCTAGTCCGATGGCTAGTAATGTTGATAAGTTATCTCATAGTGAATGTTATAATTTATATCATGATAAAGTAAAGGTTGTAGAAATGCAAAGTGAAGCTGGTGCTGCTGGAACTATGCATGGAGCTTTGATGACGGGAAGTCTTGCTACGACTTTTACAGCGAGTCAAGGACTTTTATTAATGATTCCGAATATGTATAAGATGGCTGGAGAAATGTTACCAGGAGTGATTCATGTTGCTAGTAGAACAGTAGCTACGCATGCGTTATCTATATTTGGAGATCATAGTGATGTTTATGCAACTCGTTCGACTGGATTTTGTATGTTAGCTTCTTCTAATGTATATGATTGTCAGAATTTAGCAGCTGTTGCTCATTTGTCTGCAATAAAGAGCAGTTTGCCATTTTTACATTTTTTTGACGGTTTTCGAACTAGTCATGAAATGAATACAATTGATTCTATTGAGGAAGAAGATTTGTTAAAATTAGTTCCTTGGGAGGAAGTAGAAAGGTTTAAACAACGTAGTTTAAATGTTTCTAAATCTATGGAACGTGGGATGGCAGAAAATGAAGATATTTTCTTTCAAAGTATGGAAGCAAAAAATCAATTTTATGATAAAGTTCCAGATATTGTAAATCATTATATGAAAGAAATTAATCAGATTGCTCATACCCATTATGCTCCATTTGTTTATTATGGAGATGCAAATGCTACACATATTATTATTGCAATGGGAAGTGTTAGTGAAACCATTCGTCAAGTAGTGGAAGAAGAAAATAAAAAGGGGAAAAAATATGGATTTGTAGAAGTTCATTTATATCGTCCTTTTAGTAGTAAGTATTTATTGGAAGTCATTCCAGAAAGTGTTAGGAATATTGCTGTTTTGGATCGAGCAAAAGAACAAGGAGGGAATGGAGAACCACTTTATTTGGATGTTTTATGTTCTCTTTCTTCTAAGAATGTTAAAATTATTGGTGGAAGATATGGACTTGCATCTAAGGATACTACTCCAGCGATGATTCAAGGAGTGTTTGATTATTTAGAAGATTCTAATTCAAAAACTAATTTTACTGTTGGAATTGTTGATGATGTAACGAATTTGAGTATTTCTTATGATACTTCATATCGTATTCCTTTGCATGCTAAGGAAGTTAAAATTTATGGTTTTGGTTCCGATGGTATGGTGGGAGCAAGTAAAGATATTTTGCATATTATTGGATTGAATCAAGATTCTTATGTGCAAGGGTATTTTGAATATGATTCTAAAAAAAGTGGAGGAGTTACGGTTAGTCATTTACGAATTTCTGATTGTAAAATTGAAGCTCCATATTATGTTCAAAATCCTGATATTGTAGTTGTTACAAAGTTAGAGTATTTCTCTCAATATCATATGTTAGATGGAATGAAGGAGAATGGTATTTTATTTGTTAATACTTCTAGTGATCAAAAGTTGATGGAATCCTTAACATTGCGTGATCTTGCATACATTCGAGAAAAGAAGATTAAAATTCAAACTATAGATGCTGAGAATATTGCACTTCAATATCATTTAAAAGGAAAAATTAATAAAATTATGGAAGTTGTTATTTTGTCTTTTTTAGGATTTTCGAATGCCAAAGATGTTGTTGGAGAAACTATAAAGAAAGACTTTGCTACTAAAGGAGAGGAAGTTGTTTCTAATAATATTAAAGCTATTCAAAGTGTGTTTGATCATTTACATGATTTGAAATTAGTTGATATTAGCAATAGTCAAGAAAACGAAAATAAAATGACAATTATTGACAAAATTCGACATCGTCTTGGAAATGATATTACAGTATCAGAAATAGAACCTTATCAAGATGGGACATTTCCCGGGGGACTTAGTTGTCAAGAAAAGAGAAAAATTGCCAATCAGGTTGTCAAATGGAAGAGTGAAAATTGTATTCAATGTGGAATGTGCTCTTTTGTGTGTCCTCATGCAGTTATTCGTCCATTTTTGGTAAAAGAAGATATTGGAGTTCCAGCACTTGGAACATCAGAATATCAATATTATATGGGAATTAGTGAAGCGGATTGTACTAGTTGTGGATTGTGTATTAATATTTGTCCAGGAAAAGGTGGAGCGAAGGCTTTGGAATTTGGTGAATATGATGAAACAAAACAAGAGTTAGCGAATCATTATTTTGAAACCTATGAAAATCCAGATGTTGAACCGCTTTATACTATAAAAAATAGTCAATTAAGAAAACCACGATTTGAATTTAGTGGAGCTTGTGCAGGATGTGGAGAAACTGCTTACATTAAGTTATTAACTCAAATTTATCAAGATGAATTAGTTATTGCTAATGCAACTGGTTGTTCCAGTATTTATGGAGGAAGTGTTCCATCGACTCCATATAGTATTTCTTGGGCAAATTCTTTGTTTGAAGATAATGCTGAATTTGCTTATGGAATGCATATATCTTATGAAACGAAACGAAAAAGAATTTTTGAAGTTATGAAAGAATCTATTTCTTTAGTAGATCAAGAGGTACAAGAATTATTTTTATCTTGTATGGAGCATTTTGATGACTATAAAATAACTTCTTCGATCAAAGAGAAATTAATGCATAAGAATATTCCCAAAGAAATTGCTGATCATTTGGATTATTTGCCAGCTCGTACGGTTTGGGCACTTGGAGGAGATGGTTGGGCATATGATATTGGTTTTTCTGGGATAGATCATGTTCTTTCATCTAATGAAAATTTGAAAATCTTGGTTTTGGATACAGAAGTTTATTCGAATACTGGTGGGCAAATGAGTAAATCTAGTCATATTGGTCAAGTTGCAGAATTTGCTGACTTTGGAAAACGAAGTGCAAAAAAAGATTTATTTCGTATTGCTATGAGTTATCCAAATTGTTATGTTGCAAGTATTAGTTTAGGTGCTGATATGATGCATACTTTAAAAGTTTTTCGAGAAGCGAAAGAACATTATGGTCCAAGTATTATTATTGCTTATGCTCCTTGTATTGAACAAGGAATTCGTGGGGGGATGAGTTGTAGTAATTTGGAACAAAAATTAGCCGTTGAAGTAGGATATAATTTATTAATGCGTTATCAACCAACAACTAAGGTTTTATCATTGGATAGTAAAGAACCAAATTTTGATAAGTATGAAGAATTTTTGGATCATGAGGTTCGTTACCATGCTTTAAAAGTAAAAGATGAAAAGCTTGCAAAAGATTTAATGGAAGAAAATAAAAAAGTGGCTATTTCAAGATATTATTATTATAAAAATTTAGCTTCAAATACTACTGAAAAATAAATAAAAAACAAAGATTTTTCTTTGTTTTTTTGTTTTTTTTTGCAAAAAAAAATGGAAGTTGCCCCCTGAAGACAACTTCCTAAAAGAATAAAAAGGGGTTGACTAGTGTGATACTAGCACCAATTCGCCTTCTACAAGTGAATTGGTGATTTATATACTAATTGATTCCCTAGGAAATGTCAATGTTTTTTTAGAAAAAAATGAAGTTTTTTTCATTTGTCAGTTTCTTTTCCAGTAACTTTTCAGAAAGGTTGCGAACAATTGTTTAATGATGTATAATTTTATTGGAGAGATATTATGGATTTGACTAATATTAAAGGATTGAATGAGAAGCAAATCAAATTGTTAGAACAATTAAATATTTATACAGTAGACGATTTACTTCATTATTATCCTTATCGTTATGAATTTTTAAATCCTGCTAGTTGTCTTATTTCTGATGAAGATACTATTCAGGTAGTGAATGCAATTATTGAAACAGAAGCAAAAGCATCTTATATTCGAAAGAATTTTAATTTACTTCGTTTTCGAGCTTTAGTAGGTGAAGAAGTAATACAAGTTTCTATATATAATCGAGCATTTTTGAAGACTAGTTTAAGTATTGGAAAAGAAGTTACTTTAATTGGAAAATATAATTTTAAAAAACATACTTTTGTTGCTAATGATATTAAAGTAAATGCAATTTTGAAACCAAAGATAATTCCAGTTTATCATTTAACAAAAGGTGTTAAGAATATTCAATTAGAAAAATGGATTTTTGAAGCATTTCGTTTACCAGTTTCTATTTTGGATGCAATTCCTAATAGTTTTTTAGAACGATATGATTTTATTTCAAAAATGGAAGCTCTTTTGTATTTACATTGTCCGAAAAGTACTCAAGAAATTAAACAAGCGAGATTGCGACTTATTTATGAAGAACTTTTTGAATTTATGTTTAAAATTATGTATTTAAAGGAAAAGGAAAGTAAATCATTTGGATTGCAGAGAAGTTTTGATGATCAGAAAGTTCAAGATTTTATTTCGAAGTTACCATTTCAACTTACAAGTGATCAAGAGAAAGCAGTTTTTGATGGACTTCAAGATTTAAAAAGTGAAAAGCGAATGAATCGTTTGGTTTTAGGTGATGTTGGGAGTGGAAAAACTATTGTTGCAACTATTTTGATGTATGCTAATATTTTATCTGGCTATCAAAGTGTTTTAATGGCTCCGACTGAGATTTTGGCTACGCAACATTATTTGTCTTTGTTAAAAACTTTTGAAGGATATTCAATTCATATTGAACTTTTGGTTGGAAATATGAAAGCTCGGGAAAAGAAGAGGGTAACGGAGCTTATTATGACTGGACAAGTTGATTTAGTCATTGGGACACATGCTTTGCTTACTGAGAATGTGGTTTTTTCTAATTTAGGTTTGGTTGTTACAGATGAACAGCATCGTTTTGGGGTAAATCAACGAAAGATGTTGCAAAATAAAGGGTATCGCTCAGATGTTTTATATTTGAGTGCTACTCCAATTCCGAGAACTTATGCTCTTACAATATATGGAGATATGGATACTAGTATGATTTCTAAAAAACCAAGTGGAAGAAGGCCAGTGATTACTAAAGTAAAAAAGGAAAATGAATTAAAAGAAGTATTAGGAAGTATTTATGAGGAAATAAAATTAGGACATCAAGTTTATGTGGTGGCCCCTATTATTGAAGAAAGTGAATCTGATGAGTTGCATAATGTTAATCAGCTGAAGGAAAAATTTGATATTGCTTTTCGAGGTAGAGTACAAGTTGCAGTTTTGCATGGTAAAATGAAATCTTCTTTAAAAAGTGAAATTATGAAACAGTATGAAGATGGTATTATTCATGTTTTGATTTCTACGACTGTAATTGAGGTTGGAGTAGATGTTAGAAACGCTACTATGATGATTATATTTAATGCAGAACGTTTTGGACTTGCAACATTACATCAATTACGGGGACGTGTTGGAAGAAATGATTTACAAAGTTATTGTTATCTGATTAGTAATCAAGATATTCCTAGATTAAAAGTCTTAGAAGAAAGTAATGATGGTTTTTATATTAGTGAAAAGGATTTTGAAATGCGAGGACAGGGAGATTTGTTTGGCGTTGATCAAAGTGGGGATATGAGTTTTCAAATGGCAGATTTAAAACGAGATTATAAAATTCTTTTGCAAGCGAAGGAGGATGTGATATCCTTTTTGGAAAATAAAGAATATTTAAATTCCAGTTATTACTTACAGTTGATACAAAAAATTGATTTTATGAATTAATATATCAATTTTTTCATTGACAAAGAAGTATCTTTCATTATATTATTTATATAGCATGATTGAACATCATGCTCAAGTTCATTCTTACGATTTGAATGTGAGAATGAATCAACCAAAACCCCCTGAAGAGTCAGCGAAAGCTGGCTCACTTTTTGTTTTTGCTTGAATTTACAAGGGTTTCTAAAATTATTATTTTATAAATTATTGCTTTCAACTACCAGTCAACTACCAAAATCCTATATTGAAGGTGCAGGATAAGTTAGTTTATTTATGGTATTTACAGCATCATAAAGTTTATCTTTGAACAAATGTGTATAAGTATCAAGTGTTTCTTCTATTGATGCATGTCCTAAGAATTGAGATACAACTGCTATATTAGCATTGTTGTTGATTAGTAAGGATGCACAACTGTGTCTAAAATCATGTAACCTTATTTTTTTGATATTAGCATCTCTAGCAATTTCTACATTCTTATGCCTCATTTGATAGAAGGTTATAGGAATGAAATTTCCAAATATAAACCATTCTTCATTAAATTCAGTAAATTGTTTCTGTTCTTCATATAATTGCTTTAAATCTCTAAAAAGTATTTCTGCAATAGGTAAGATCCTGTTGCTTTTTTGCGTTTTAGGTTTTGTTAATTCATAGTAGGTGCTATTTTCAGATCCATGAGTTACTGCTTGTTTTGTAACTGATAATCTTTTATCACTCCAATTAACATCTTTCCATTGTAATCCTCTTGCTTCACCTCTACGAAGTCCACAATAATATAGAGTTTCATACATACATTTAATTTGTAAATTTGGTGCAGAAGATATTTTACCACCTCTATCTTTCCAAAATTGATCATAATTTAGGAAATCGACTTCTTCATATACAATTTTTCCTTTATCATCACTAAGTAATTTAGGAGTAATAGTATTTATGCCTTTTTTATTTTTTGTTTCTTCTTTTACGACATTACCATTTTTATCCTTTACAAAGCATTTCCTTTTAACTTTGTTAACAACAGGAATGAAATAAGCTTGTAGGTGAGGAGTATCTTCATCATAATAAATTTGAGCAAGAAGTATATTTTCTTCATCAACATAGTCTTTTAAAAATTCCATACAAGAATCAAAAAAGTAAGTTACAGCATTTGGTATATCTTCTTTAGATTTAATATCAGGAATCATTACTGCTTGTCCTTTTTTATCACCAGTATGATAGGTTCTACCGCTATCTTTAAATTTCATTCCAAGTGACTGAAAAAATTCAGGACCACTTGTAAATGTTACACCATTTAATAGATTAGTATTAGGTCTATCTAGATATTCTATTTTTCTTTTCTTTAAATTTGCTTTTACTTCTTGATATAGGTTATTTTGAGTAAGAGATACATACTCATAATTAAATTCTCTTCGTTCAATATCGTAATTTCCTGTGCCTTTTCTATCATTCATTTCAACACCGATATTATAAAGGTCAACTTTCTTATATTGGGTTACTACTCGTACTACTTGTTTGCCATCATACAATCTTTTATCCTCCTTTGCTTTTGTGCCTTTAGTAGTAGAGGTCATTTATTGACCTATCTCACTAGGGCATAGCCCAATCGTGAGTTTAAGGGGACACCCTTAAAAATCCCAAAATAATCACTATCGCCACTTTCATTGCTTTGCAACAAAACGTGCCTCGTTCTTATTTTTAGAAGATGATTATTCATCATCTTCTAGATTAGGTTCTTCATATACACAACGATAAATTCTTTTATCACTTGTTCTATTCTTCGTTATATGAAGTCCTTCTCTTTGTAATAAATCCATATTTGCATTTAGCATTCTTCCAAATCGTAATGCTGTTGTTTTTAATTTAGCATCATGAATAATACTGGTAGGAGTAAATTCAAAATCTTGCTTTAATGATGCATATTTGATAAAAAATATTAAGTTCTCATCAAGTTCATCATCTTCAACAGGATTACTTATTTTAAAAGTTTGATTTTCATTTCTTTTTAAATCTATATCAAATCTAGGAAAATCTCTATTAATTACTTTCATAATTAAGTGATTATGGTCATTTCTAGTTTCAAACAAAGTTATTTTTCCATCTATACAAGCATCAAAAGCTGTGCTACCTAATGTTTCATTTCTTTTATTTAAGTGATGTGTAAATAATATTGTGAGATTATATTTCTCACATAATTCTCTTAACTTAAGTATTAACTTCTGTGCTACATCTTGAAAATCATTTATATCATAAGAGATACCTAAATCCATATCTTTAAGCATATCAATAATTACTAATTTATTTGTTGTTTTATCACCAGCAAAATCAGCAATTTTCCAATCGTGATTGAATATGCTTATATTTGTTTTACCATCTCTATCTATTATAAATAAAGAATCCTTTTTTGGAGTTAGACCTAATGTTTTATAGCGGTCCTGTAATTGACCAAAATCGGACTCTGTGCTAATATATAAGACAGGTGATAGAGTTACTTTGTGTCCTAAAAATGGTAATCCATTGGTAAAGACAGTAGGAAAGTTGCAGTGCCAACATAGACTTTCCCACTTTAGGTTTTGATACAAGTAAATAAACATCTTTAGACCTCATTAATCCTTCGATTATGATGTCTTTTTTTGTGCTTGTATCTAATTCTTCAATTAATTTCATATCGCTATCCTTTCTTTATTCTAGATTCTAAATAACTGATATTAATATCTAAATAATCAACAACTTCTTTCATAGGTACTACATGCTTTGGAACCATATAGCCTTGTTTAGTTAGTTTCTCTCTAATGTTTCTTTTAATCTTTAGAGCAGAGTTTCTACCAACTTGGCTAATCTTCATTAAATCTTCTAAACTCCACCATTGTTTTGAAACGATTTCTAAAGCTTCCTCAACAGTCATCTAATCCCTCCTTTCTGTTCTTGTAAGGTTAACCTTACAATTCTGCTATGCAATAATTAAACTTTATTGTCAAGAAAAACTTACAAGATATGTTATAATGAATATGGGATGATATTATACTCTAATAAACGAAGGAGTATTTTATATGGATAAAGAACTTACTTTAAAAACTTTAATAGAAGGTGGAAGAGATGTAAAGAATTTTTCCCAAAGAGAACTAGCAAGAAGAATAGGATTAAGCAATACATCTTTAAATGATCTTGAAAATGGAAAAGTTAAGAAACCTGATATAGAGGTATTAAGAAAAATTGCTGAAGAACTTGATTTATCTTTAGAACAATTACTAAGAGCAGCAGGATATGAT
>CAOKLK010000009.1 GCA_948469295.1 uncultured Mycoplasmatota bacterium | reverse complement strand
TTTTTCGGTTATTTTGTTTATAAATTTCATTATAAACAATAGCTTCATTTAATATAGTTTCTTCGTAATCTTCTTCCAGAATCATATGTTCAAAATTTTGAATAAAGTTTTTTGCTTCTTCTATTGTTTTCCCAATTAAATTGGTAATCATAATGGAACAGGAAGAGGTACTAATTGCACAAGCTTCTCCATTAAAACAGATATCTTTGATTTTTTCATCTTCTATTTTTACATAGATATCTAAATTGTCAATGCAACTTTCATTATTGGTATTTACTTTTTCATAAGTACTGTCTTGGCATTCTTTTTTATTTCTGGGATTTTGATAATGTTCCATAATGATTTCTCTTCTTAAATTTTCATCCATTTATAACATCTCTTTCAATATTTTTTCTTTGTCTTTTAATAATTCTACTACATCATCGATTTCATCTTCGGTATTATAAAAATATAAACTAATTCGACAGCTATTTGTTACTCCAGTTTCTTTTTTTAAGATTTTTGCACAATGATTTCCAGCTCTTACACAAACATTGTATTTGTTTAAGTAATAAGCTACATCTTGACTGAATATTCCTTCGACATTAAACGCTATAATTCCACTATCACTTTCGATATTTAAAAGGTCTATATGAGGAATCATTAATAATTTATCGATAAAGTATCGTCGTAATTTTGATTCATATTCTTCGATTTGATCCATTCCTATTTTGTTTAGATAATCGATTGCTGCTCCAAAAGCAATTACTCCTGCAATATTTGGGGTTCCAGCTTCTAATCTGGTTGGTAGTTGTTTTAATACTATTTCTGTTGCAGAATCAAAGGATTCATTCATACCTCCCCCCATATTGAGTGGTTCTGTATTTTCTAATAATTCTTTTTTTCCATATAACACTCCAACTCCTGTTGGTCCACACATTTTATGAGCAGAAAAGGTAAAAAAGTCGACATCTAAGTCTTGAACATCTATTTTTCGATGCGGAATGCTTTGGGCACCATCCACTACAACAAATATATTATTTTGATGAGCAAATTCACAAATTTCTTTTAACGGTCTTACATCTCCAATGACATTTGTGATGTGAGCAATTGCTATTACTTTGGTATGTTCGGTAATGCTTTTTTTGAGATTTTCTAATGTAACATAATGGTTATCATCTAAGGGAATGTAATTTATTTTGCACCCATATTGGTTGGATAAACGAAACCATGGGAGGACATTTGAGGCATGTTCACTTTGGGTTATTAATATTTCGTCAGTATTTTCAATAATATTTTCAAAAAAACCTCGTACAATCATGTTTAAGGATTCGGTATCTCCACTTGTAAAGATAATCTCTTCTTTTTCTTTGGCATTTATAAATTCTCGAACTTTTTCTCTGGTACTTTCATATTCTTGATCTACTTTGTAAGATAAATCATAGTCTCCTCGATGGGCGTTGGCAGTATAATTGGAATAATAATCCACTGTTTTATCAATTACTGTTTGGGGTTTTAAGGTAGTTGCACCGTTATCAAAATATATGATATCGTGACTTAGCATTGGAAAATCTTCACGATTCATTGTTCACCTCCTTGTCTGTTTTGTTTAAAAAACCATTTTTTATTAATTCTTTGGCTTTTGATTCACTGATTCCTTTTGTAGTTAAATAAAATAGTTCTTCTTCATCTATTCCTTTGATTGTTGCATTATGCATGGCAGTAACATCATTGGTTTCTGTGATTAAATTTGGAAGAAAGGTTATGGAATTTTCATTTTCGGTTAATCCTTTTAGTTCTTCTAGGAATTCATTCTTTTTGGTATTTGCTTTGATATATCCAGTAGCAGCGATTTTACAATTTCCATTTTTTTCGGTCACTACATGAATTCTAATTTTACTTTGGTTCTCATCACTTTGAATGTTATTTTGAATGTTTAAATTAACATGTTTTTCGGTTTCAATATTGATTCTGCAATCTAAATTTGTTTTTGTAGTCATATTTAAAATGAATTCAAAATTTTCGTTACTATTTTGCCACAACGTTTCTAATTTTAATGTTGCATTATTTTCTAAAGTTAATATTAGTTTGCTGTTATTTTTGACCAATAGTTTTGAAATCAGGTTATTTCCATAGAGATGAATATGGCAAGGAGTCTGTTGGATTTCTAAGCATCCATTGATGTTTGTTAATTCTTTTTCATATTCATCTATTATTATTTTATTCATTTTTTTTCACATTCCTTAGTCCATTGGCTCAAAAACACTTGAAAACCCATTTTTTTCTATTTCTTGGGCTAATTCTTTGGGACCACTTTTCAACAATTGCCCATTTTTTAGTATATGAACGTAGTCAGGTATTAACGTATCGAGAATTTTTATTTGATGGGTGATGATTAAAATTGCAGGTTGGTTTTCTTTGTAGTAATCCAAGATGGATGATGCTACTATTTTCAAGGCGTCAACATCTAATCCCGAATCTATTTCATCTAATAATATTAGTTTTGGTTCTAGCATCCAAAGATGGAGTAATTCATTTTTCTTTTTTTCTCCTCCACTCATTCCGTCATTGATGGCACGATGTAAAAAACTTTCTGGTAAATTTATTTTTTTAGCAATTTCTTTACATTTCTTATTAAAAGCAAAGATGCCCATCTTTTGTCCAGTTTTAGCATTTAGAGCAAGTCGAAGCATCTCGGCATTGGTCACGCCTTCAATGGCAGTAGGATTTTGACTAATGTAATAAATTCCTAGTTGTGCTAATTCTGTGGTTTGAAAATTAGTTATATCTTGTTCTTCTAACAATATTTTTCCATTTGTTATTTCATAGTTTGGATGTTTCATTATAGTTTTACAAATGGTACTTTTTCCTGCACCATTGGGACCCATTAAAACATGAATTTCTCCTTTTTTGATTGTTAAGTTCAGATTTTCGATAATATTTTTATCTTGTACTTTGATACTTACGTTTTTCATTTCAAACATAAAAATCACCATTTGTATTATAACATATTTTTGCCATCAAAAAAAATGATATGTTTTTTATCATTTTTCTTGGTTTATATTTCTAGTTCATAAGGATCATTAATGTTGCCAATTCCATTGCCAATTTTTACATTTTCATTTAGATAAATGGTTGGATATATTTCTTTGGCATCACTTGCATTTGCTATATCTATGCATCCAGGACTTAAGATACTAAATATGTTACCAGCATGATAAGATGTGGCATTTGGAGTCATTGTCCACTGATAGCTTCCTGTTTTGTATAACCAATCATTATTTTTACAATCACTTACTCCACTTCCATTCCAAGAATATAATTCCATGTTTAGACATGTATCTCGGTCTGTTTTGGATCCACCACTTGTGGCATAAGCATAATCACTTGGATACATTAATCCAACTTGTCCATACCAAGTTAAATATCTAGTAATGGTATCATTGCAATATTCTCCACTATTACAAATTTTTCCAGTATGATTGCTTCGTTCTAATTCATAAAATTGAGCTGTATTAATATTATTATTTTCTAAAGTTTGTCCATCATTACTTCCTATATTCCAAGTAATGGTATCAATCATTGTTTTAGCACTATTTGTTAACCCGGTGATACTAAATTCACATTCAGCGGTTTGATTATTTTCTCCATTGTAACAAGTTCCGCTCATTTTATTATAGTAAGCACCATTGTTTAGTAAATCCATTATTTTTGAATTACTCCATTCATTTGTACCATATCCAGAATTGGCATCTCCAGTATCCCAAGAGTATTCTCCAATGCTTTCATTTCGAATTAATTTGATACGAGATCCCTCTGGGGTATTGACAAGTCCGATTATTCGCCATAGTTCATTATTAAAACTTACATAGTTATTGGGATTTTGTCCTGCAAAACGGTATTCGGTTTGTTTTAAATTTTGAATGGCAGTTTGGTCCGTTGTATAAGTAATATTTGAAGAATTATGATCCACTTCATATAATCCAGATCCAGTAGTTACTATTTCTATTTCTTTGCCTCCTAAGGAATAATTTTTTGTGGGTTTATATCCAGTGATAATACTCACTTTTCCATTGTATTCGGCATTCATACTATCTTTATCATTTGCAGTAACATCACTATGCATCCAAATTCTTAAATTAAATTCTTTTGTTTCATTGGCCCCTAATTCTCCAACTAGTAGTTTATAAGCTGTAACAGCAGTTTCAATGTTTTGTTCTGTTTCTAAAGAACTTTCCAGTTTAGTTGTAATTTTAGAAACCCCATTTTCTTCTAAATTTACTTTTAAATATTTGTCTGGTAATTGTTTTCCACTTGGTGTTAATGTTTCTAAGTTCACTTGATATGTCGCACTTCCAACGCATACATTTTTGATTTTAAATGTATAAGGGGTATTTTTTAATCCATCACTATCACTTATGGGATAAGTTTTTAAAAGATTTATGGCTTCTCCTTCGATAAATTCTATTTCAAAACAATCTGTTGTTACTACATTGTTTTCGGTTTGGGTAAATGTTAAACTCCAATACGCATAAGAAACTCCAATTGCAAACAATAATATTCCTAAACAACCTATTATGATTAATAATTTCTTTTTTTGCATTTTTTTACCTCTCTTTATTACTTATTTTCTACTTTATAAAATAAATATATCATTTTCTTTTCTTTATTTCTAGTAGAAAAATGCATTTTATTTTTCTATTAAAAAATTCACCTAGACAGGGTGAATACTTTAAGATACAATTATTATTAGAGAGAAGGATGTTTATGGATATATTAGATTCTTTCAAAGGGGTATTTCAAGATTTTATTCGTTTTTTTCAAGATATTTGGAATGAATTTTATGATTTCTTGTTACAATTTTTGCCCAAAGATATTTTAAATGTTTTTTTAATGGTGATTGCAGTAGGAATTGTTTTATTCCTTGCTCTTGCTATTATGAACCGAAAATAATTTATATTTTATTTTCTTCGATTAAATTTAATTTTGCCAAAATTTCTTTGGTTTTTTTATTTTCATTTTTATAGATTAATTGTTCTATTTTTATAGGAATTTCATTGGTTCCTTCTAATTTTATTAATTTTAAATTATGTAATAAATCATTTTCAAATATTTCTAAAGTTAACCGAATATTTTCTTTTTTTATTTGGTCTTTCTTTTTTAAAATATTTTCTACATGTCCATACTCTTGAATTAAGAGTGCTGCTGTTTTGGGTCCTATTCTTGGAATACCAGCAATAGAATCTGATGGGTCTCCTACTAGAGCTTTGTAATCTACAAAGAATTCTGGTTTTACTTTCCATTTGGATAATACTTTTTCAGGATTATAAATAGTAGAAGAAGATCCACGGTAAGTTAGCAAGGAAACATGATCATTTATTAAACTTATATAATCATAATCTAAAGAAGAAATGATAATTTCATATTCTTTTTCGTAATTTTTACAATACTCTTTGATGTAATCATCCGTTTCAAAGCCATATGTTGTTTCAAAATACGATATTTTTAATTCTGTTAGTACATTTTTGAGATCTGTAAAAATGGAAAACGGATTTTTGTTATCAGCCACATTTTTATAATTTAAGCGATTTCTTTTGTATAAAGAGTCTTCTTTTTGATGATTTAATTCTTGTTCTCCATCAAAAATTACAAGAATGTGGGTTGGTTCTACTTTTTTGATAATTTTTAAAAGGGCTCCTGTAAACCCCCATATTCCTTCTATACATCTGCCATTTGTTCCTAGGATTTTGTTGGGCATTCCAAAAAACATTTGAAAAAGTAAATTGTGTCCATCAATTAGTAATAATTTTTGTTTCATCGAAATCTCACACCTTTAATTGAATTTGTAAATTTTTTGGGCTATTTTATAACCTGGAATTGCAAAACATCTAGGAAGGCATGTGATCGTTGCGAAAGATTGGAATCTTATTTTTTGATATAATTTTTTATCATATTTTTTTAAATATTGCCATACGTCTTTTCGTTTTGCTTTATTTTCTTTGGTATTTTCTAATTTTAATAGGATATTACATATGCTTATCATAATTGCTAAATAGTGTAATAAATAAGTTTTTAATTCTTTCGAATATTTTAGTGGACTGCCAAAATCTATCATAGTTTTGGTTACAAAAATTTGTTGATCGATTCTTTTTAACATTACCGATTCATTTACAGATTGATCATCTCTTCCAATATAGTAACGATAAAAATCTGTATTGATATAAAACATTGTTTTTACTTTTGGTAAAGGATAGTAAACAAAGATATTATCCACATAAAAAGTATGCTCTGGTAATTTAATTTTGGTACTTTTTAAGAATTCGGTTCGATAAAATACAGAATGCATTAAAAGATATTCACCGATTTTAAATTTTTTGATATCTTTCCAAGTAAAGATTTGATTTTCAGGAATATTTGGATAACGTATTACTTTTTGCTCATTTCCTTTTTCATAAACATAGTTTGCTATTAATAAATCTACTTGTTGTTTGTTTTCTTGGAAGTTTTTGATTTGATTTAATACTTTTTTTAAAGAAGTTTCATCTACCCAATCATCACTATCTACTACTTTATAGTATAGACCTGTTGCTAGTTCTAATCCTTTGTTGACTCCAGAACCATGTCCGCCATTTTTTTTATCTATTGCCTTGACTATTTTAGGATATTTTTTTTCATATTGTTTTGCAATTTTTAATGTGTGATCACTACTTCCATCATTGATAATGATAATTTCTACTTCGTCTCCCCCAGTCAAAATAGTTTCAATGGCATGAGACATGTATTCTTCAGAGTTGTAACAAGGTATTGCAAAGCTTATTAGTTTCATTTCAAATCTCCTTTTATTAATTATAGAATAGTAAAATACTAGTTGCAATATTATTTCCAATTTCTTCACGTTTTTCTAAAAGCCATTTGGCATCTTCATAGTTATCATGGTATGCTACTTCAATTAAGGCTCCACAAGGAATGAAGTGGTCATTGGCTTCTCCAAGAGCACCATTTGCATATTTTACCCCACGATTGGTATTAGGGATATTTTTTCCAGGATAAATATGATATAGATTCTCATAAATATTTGTTGCGATACTTAAAGATTTACTTGTGGGAGAATCTATATATATTTCTATTCCTCTTGCATTGGTTTTAGAAGCATTGGAATGAATTGCTAGATGAAGATCACTTTTTACATAATTGCTTTCACTTAAATGAGTATTAATATCATTAGAAGATCGGTTTCGATAAACTTTTACTCCATTTTCTTTTAATATGCGTTCAATTACATCCGTTAGTCTGTTCATTTCTTTCATTTCGGTTGTATAACCAGCCTCTTTGTTTCCATAGTTCGATGATTGGTTGGAAGGACTTAAATAAACGACTAATTGTCTTTCTTGAATTTTAAATTCATAGGTATTTATTTCACTATCATAACGATCGCTTGATACAGCATAGGTTTTTAGAGTTACGTTACTTTGAATGGTAATTGGTTCTTTATAAATATAACTTTCTGTATTTGGTTCTGATCCATCAATGGTATAGTAGATTATACTGTTTGGTGTTCTAGTATTTAATGTAATTTTTGTTCCACTTTTAATAAAGGAAGGATTAT
The DNA here is from genome assembly GCA_948469295.1 of uncultured Mycoplasmatota bacterium. GTDB lineage: Bacteria > Bacillota_I > Bacilli_A > RF39 > UBA660 > MGBC162267. The sequence continues at coordinate 2,958 of CAOKLK010000009.1, read as the reverse complement.
GATTTACATAAACTGGAGCGGTTGTTTCTTTTTTTCCAATAAAGATGCTTATGGCATCCGTTTCTTTGATTTCTTCATAATCTAAGTAATTTGCTTCTAGTTGCAAATAATAGTTTTTTTCTTCTTCCCACGTTTCTTTTGGAATTTCAAAGGTTTTGGTATTAGTTGGAATGCTATAAGTTGTTTTTAATATTCCTTCTTCAAAAATTAAAAGGTTATAATCTGTGGCATTTTCTCCCCCTTCAAATGTTAATGTTAAACTTTTATGTCGATCTCTTAATTCGTTTTCGGGAGAAGTTATTTTTATTTTTCCTACTACAGGAGTATTGATGTAGAAATTATAATTGCTAATTAAACGATTTTCTTCGGTATAAAGTTTGGCTGTTACTCTTCCAGCACAACCATTTAGTTTTTCATAGGGAATGTATATGTGATCGGTTTCTATTTTCTCTTCATAAATATTGGTATTTCGATATTCTAATTTTACGATGTAGGTGGTATTTTCTATGTATCCATATAGATTTAATGTTAATCCATTTGTAGTATCTAGATATCTACCATTGTTACTTACAAAGCTGGCTTCTTCCCAAGTATATTCTAATGTTTCTTCGGAAGATTTTATATCACCATTTTTGTTTTTAGCAAATACTTCGAACGTTAAATTATCCCCATGATTTGCTAAAAGATTGGGAAGCGGAATTTCATTTGTTTCACTTGTTGTTTTATAAATTTCTTCGCCTTCTTTATCTTTTACAATGGTTTCGTAATGAATTGCATTATGAGATGGTGCAACACTTAAATATAGTTCTTCTTTTTCTTCCATACCAATTATTTTAAAGTCTCCAAGTTTTGGTTTTAAATAATTTAGATATCCTATTAAAAAACTGAAAAAGCTTACAATAATTAGTATTAATAATGTAATTATGATCTTTTTTTCTCGAGATGATACTGCCATTCTACTTCCCTATCCTTATATCGTTATTATAAAGCAGAAGTTTTTAAATTGCAAAAAAAATAGTCTTTTTTTAGAAAGACTATAAAAAATTTTTCAATATCGTTGTTAACTTTTTATTACTACTGAACTACTAACCGTTCCATCTATTCCACAGTTTCTATATAAAGTGAGTATCAACTCCCATTTATCACATCAAATTCTTTTTGTTCTTCATAAAGGTCAAAACTTCTAACTACAATAATTGTAGCACACAAAATGACGACTGAACGTATTCCTATCATTATTTCCATTTTCTTTTTCTTTATTTCTTTCCATTTTTTTAACTTTATAATTCACCATCGATCTATGATATCCTTACTAAAATTTTAACGTTACCCTATTTTATTTTCATTATTTTATTGCTGATGAAATTCAGTTTCCATTATTCATAAAAAAAATTCAGTGTAAATACTGAACTTTTAATTTTTTTGGTTGATTGATTTAAAAATCTTTTTCCATAATTTAGAACTGCTATAATTTAAAATTCCTACTTTATAAATACGAAGCCCGTATTTGAAGAATACTACACAGAAGGCAATACAAATTATTGTCGATAATCCTAGTTCAATTAAAGTCGTTTGTCCGAGCATAAAGATTACTGGTGCTACTAGGAAAGATAGTAATGGAACATAGGAAATAATTTTTATGAATAACGCTCCATCAAATTGACTTGCCATAATTGCAATGTAATACCCTACTAATAAAATAATCATTAATGGAGTTTGCAATTGTTGATAGTCTTCTATACTTGTTGTCATACTAGCCAATACTCCAGCTAAAATGGAATATAGCAAGAAGGAAGTAATAAATAGAATGATCATAATTGGTAATCCTTGGAATAATAAATCTAGGGCTCCACTTTCTTGAACTAATTTTAATAAGTCAGAAATTTCAGTTCCTACACTACCACTTACGGCAAAGATTCCTGTTGCAGATAGTAACATACGAATTAAATATGCAATTAAACTATATACCAATAGTAAGGATCCTTGAATTATTACAAATAAAGTGGAAGAGGTAATTTTTGATAGAAAATGAACTTTTGGTGAGACATTGGAGATAATGATTTCCATTCCTCTTGTTGATTTTTCATCATTTATTTCTGCTCCGATCATTTGTGTTAACATTGTAATTAGGAAGAAGAACGGAACGATAAAAATCAAAATTAATCCAGAAGATATCATATCTTTGTATTCTGAGTCCTCAGCATTTTCATTGGTTATAATTTTGTCAATTTCCACAGGACTGGTTAAAGATTTTATTTCATTTTCTGTTAATCCACTCATTTCTAGAACAACTGAACTTTTGACTTGATTTAAAGTTTGAGAAATTAATTGATATGTTATCGTATCGATTGGATCATAACTTATAATTTCTCCTTTTACATAGTTTTCTTGATCATTTTTTAAAGAAATAATGATTCGATCAGTTTCTTCATTTAATTCTTTCTTTAGATTGTCGACTGGTTCTTCGGTTTTTTTGATTTCAAAACTTTTGGATTCCCCAATGGATTCGGAAATTTGATTTAATAAATTTTCAAAGATTGGATAAGTTCCAGTTTCATCTATCACCAATACTTCTCTTTTTTCTTCAAAGTCTCCTCCAAAGAAGGTGATAATGCGATCAATGTTTACTAGTCCGATTAGAAATAAGGCAATGATGATATTTGCTATTTTAAACCATTTGGTTTTGATTTTTTTATTTAAGCTTTGTTTGATTAAAAATTTTAATTTAGTTTTCATATACTACTCCTACTTTATCTAAGAATATTTCATTTAATGAAGGATCTTCCACGCGAAATTCGGTAACATTTTTACAGTTTTTAATTTCTTTGAATACGCTTTCAATATATTCGTCAGATTCTATTTTAATAATATAATCCTCGGCTGTTTTTTCTATTTTTTCGACTCCTTTTATTTTTTCTAACTTTTCTTCTTCTATATCGGCTTTAATATGTATGTTCT
>CAOKLK010000008.1 GCA_948469295.1 uncultured Mycoplasmatota bacterium | reverse complement strand
AAATGCAATACTATCTTTTTCAATAATGGGAACATTTTTCTCTTTGGCATAGTTCTCCATTTCAATTATTAGTTCTTTCATAATTTCACCCTACTTCTCTTTGGATTTGATTGTGTTCTTCTAGTGTTCTTGTAAAGTATACAATTCCAGTCTTTACATCAGCATAAAAATATAAATAATCTGTTTCACTTGGATTTAATACTGCTTCGATACTCATTAAGGAAGGATTACAAATAGGTCCGACTGGTAATTTTCCATACATGCTATGATTGCTTGAATGTGTATTGTACGAATTAATAGTATTTAAATCTGTTCTAGTAAGTCCTGTCCCCATTTCTTTTTTTACGGCATAGTATGTTGTTACATCCATTCCCAAACTCATACCTTCCTGTAATCTTTTATAAATTACTTGACTTACTGTTTTACGATCATTTTCTGATACAGCTTCTAATTCAATAATAGCAGCCATAGACATAATATCATGAATTTTATACCCATTTTGAGTAATTGCATCTTTTAGATTTTCTAATTTTTCGCTTGTATGATTTAAGATTTTTTCAATTATTTCACTTGGAGTACTTTTTTCTAAAAATGTATAAGTGTCTGGGAATAAGTATCCTTCTAGGGGATAGTATAGTTCTTGATTTAAAATAGATTCATCCAAAAACCAATATTTTTGAATTAGTTCTTGTAAATATTCTGGATCACTCATTTTGGATAATAAGTCTTCTTCCGTAACTTCTAAGTTTTCTGCAATATTTTTTACATACTCTGTTAATCTTCTTCCTTCTACTAAAGTAATTGTATGAGAATCATTTTTAATATCACCGTTGTGAAGTTTATTTAAGATTTCTTCTGGAGACATATTTTTCTTTAATTCATAAGTTCCTGCTTGAAGTTTTAAATCTGTATGAAAAAATAAATATATTTTTAAAGCAAATGAACTTTTAATTAATCCTTGTTTTTTTAATTCATCGGTCATATTCAATTTTGATGTTCCACTATTTAATGTATAAATTATTGTGTTATCATCATTGCTTACTGGAGTCATTCTATAAATGTAAAATCCAACAAAACCCTTGATTGCTATGACAAGGACGATTAGAAAAATTATAATAACTTTACGCATTCTTTTCTTCCTTACTTTCTGTTAATTTAGATAGAATAGCTTCTACTGTATTCCATTCTTCTTCGGTTTCAATGGGAAGTAAATTCATGTTTTTTCCTGTTTTGTCATAAACGTTTGCAAAGACTTTTATTGCTCCACTTTCGTCCGTCATGTTATTTGTGTAAATTAAATAACTTTTTTTGGTTTCTTCGGAATCAAAGGTAAATAATACTTCACATTCTTCCTCGATTCCTTTTTCATTTTTGATGGTAAACACACTATTATTCTTTGGATTTTCGTTCATCCATTATCCTTCTTTCTTTTAAATATGTATCTAGAATTATTGCTGCTGCAACATTATCTACTACTTTTTTTCTTTTTTCTCTACGCAATCCGGTACTTAATAAGATATTTTCTGCTTCTTTGCTTGATAATCTTTCATCCATTAAATAAACTGGGATAGATATTTTATTTTCTAATATTTTTTTAAATTTTAAGGATCTTTCGGTGGCAAACCCACAGGAATTGTCCATATTTTTAGGAAACCCTAAGATTAGTTCTGTAATTTCTTTTTCTTCGATGATTTCTTTTAAGTCTTTTATGATACTTTCATAATCTTCGTTTTGAAACGTTAATGTTTTTAACGGAGTTGCTATCATGTTAGTACGATCACTTATGGCAAGTCCTAATGATTTTGTTCCTAAATCTAATCCAAGGTATCGCATGATTTTAAGCTTTCTTTTAGAAGATATTCAATAATATCAATGCGATCTAATTCCAATATTTTTTCTCTGGCATTTTGAAAGCTAGAGATATATGAAGCATCTCCGCTGATTAAATATCCAGCGATTTGGTTTAGGGCATTGTAACCTTTTTGTTCCAAACTACTGCATACTTCTTTTAATGTGGTTTTAATATTCTCCTTTTTGATCACAGAAATACTGAATAAACTTGTTTCTTCTGTCATATTTCACCTCTTAAGTACAATGTTATTTTATCAAACAATTTGTTTCTTTACAAGACTTGCTCTTTTTTTATAATCATTGCTTTTCTTTTCATTAAAATTTTATATTATTCGAAAGAATTTTTTGCTTCGTTTGCTTAAGAAATTATGGAAACAAAAAAGTCCTCTTCTGAATTAGGACTTATTGTTAATTTTCTTTCCTTTTGGTGATTCGATATCTTTCATTCTTTATGTACTTAATTCATATGGTAAATCGAAAGTACCACTTCCACTTTCTATCTTTACATCAGATTTTAGATAAACTGTTGGCCGAGACACAGAAGCACTCGCTGCTCCATTTTGACCGACTCCTCCTGTATTATTTACATGAAACACAAGATTTACGTAAGATGAATGAGCAAGTGGAGATAGAGTCCATTGATTTACTCCACTTTTATATAACCAATTATTTTCTTTGCAGTCACTTACATTGCTTCCTGTCCATGAGAATAATATTGTAGTTAAGCAGGTAGCTCGATCTGTAGTACTTCCTCCACTTGTGGCATAGCCATAATCACTTGGATACATCAAACCAACGGACCCATTCCAAGTTGTAGTTCTAGTTATTGTATCATTACACAAAGTCCCACTAGTACAAATTTTTCCAGTATTGTTACTTCTCTCTAAATTATAAAAACTAGTGGTATTGATTTTATCATATTCAATGGATCCATTGGACCCCAAATTCCAAGTAACAGTATCAAGAAATTCTTTTGTTTCTTCTGTTAAACCAGTATTGGAAAAATCACACGAAAGAGTTGTTAGTTTCCAACCATTATAACAAATCCCTGTCGTTCTATTATAATAAGCTCCGTTATTTAATAAATTCATCATTTTGGAAGAACTCCATTCATTCACTCCATAGCCATTATTTATGCTGATTTCACTTGTATCCCAGGAAAATCCTCCAATACTATCACTACGGATTAGCTTAATTCTTTGTCCTTATGGTGTATTTACGAGTCCTATGATACGCCATAATTCATTATTAAAACGAAGATAATTATCAGGATTACTTCCCGCATAACGATATTCTGTTCGTCTTAAGTTGTTGATTGCTGTTTCATCACTTGTATAGGTAATTTCTGCATCTTCGTGGGTGACTATGTATAATCCATTTCCTTCTTCCACAATTGGTATTTTTTGTCCAGCTAGGAGTATACTTGCTTTTTCATAGCTTGTCATTATACTAATTTTTCCATTATAAATAGCATTCATACTATCTTTATCACTTGCTGTTACATCACTATGCATCCATAATCTTAATTCAAATGTTTGCTCTGCTTTGGGACCTAGCATTCCAACAAACAATTTATATGACTCAACCGCTCCATCTATCGTTGGTTCGGTTTCTAAATTAGAATTTACTTCTTTATCAAGTTTTTCTGTAAGTAAAGATTTGTTTTCACTTGTTAAATCTACTTTTAAATATTTATCTGGCAATTGCTTTCCACCTGGAACTAAAGTTTCTAAATTAATTTGATAATTTGCACTACTGGTACAGACATTTTTAATCGTAAAAGTATAAGGAATATTCTTTAAACCAGTTTCATCACTAACTGGATAAGTTTTCAAAAGATTAATTGCATCCCCTTCTGAAAATTCAATTTCAAAGCAATCTGTCATGATGACATTATTTGCGGTCTGGGTAAAGTTTAAGCTCCAATACGCATAGGAAACTCCCATTACTAGTAAAATTATTCCTATGCAACCTAGCATAATCCAAACTTTTTTCTTATCCATTTCGAATACCTCTTTCAACAAGTAACATTTTTTACTTTCTATTTTAATAAAATTCTAACATTATTTTTTCTTCTTTACTAGTATTACTAAAAAAAATTGATTGATTCTTGATGAGATGAATTACTTTTGGAGTAAAAAAACAAGAGCTATTTTACTCTTGATCGATGGGAACAATTTTTATAGTAAGTCCTAGGGGTTCTAAAATTTTTAATAAAGTATTTAGTTGGGGAGAAATCATGCCTTTTTCTATTTTGACTAAACTTGGCTGACTCATATCAATGATAGCACATAATCCTCGTTGACTAAATCCATGAGCTTCTCTAGAAATTTTAATTTGTTGTAAAATTTGTTTTTCTTTTTCTTTTTGATTCATAAAAATACTCCTTTTATATAATATTTTCGTCTAATTTGTGAAATAAATTACGAATGAAATAATTTAATTTATCAAAGATATACATGGAACAAATGTAGAGAACAATAAAAATCAAGATGGTTTCTTCGGTGATTTCTTGAATATTGAAAAATTCATATTGAAATACTGCACAATAACTAAATCCAAATAATAGGAAGATGAATAATGCAGTTCTCAAAAAATTAAATGGTTTACATATTCGATATAGGAAAATAAATCCAGTGGTTGCTGTTAGAAATACGGATAAGGTACTTGATAACCCATATGATAGATGAAATGTTTCTTTAAAGGCTGTAATTAGTATAATGTTTAAGACGACGGTTAAGGAAACAGGGAGGGCTTTGCTTACTATTTTTAAAAGGAAATTTCCAGTTACTAAATCATGATTTGGTTCTAATGCCAGAATAAAGGAAGGAATTCCAATTGTAAAACCAGTAATTAGTGTTAATTGGATGGGAACAAAAAAATATTTTGTTGATATTCCTATACTAAATGCAATTAATAAAATGGTATAAATGGTTTTTACTAGTAATAAAGAGGAGGATCTTTCAATGTTATTAATGGTTCTTCTTCCCTCTGCTACTACTTTTGGTAAGGAATCAAAATTGGAATCTAGTAAAACTAGTTGGCTCACATTTCTTGCTGCTTCACTTCCACTTGCTAATGCGATTCCACAGTCACTGGCTTTTAAAGCTAAGCAATCATTTACTCCATCTCCTGTCATTGCCACAGTATGACCCATTTCTTGTAAGTATTCTACAATTAGTTTTTTTTGATGTGGTGCTACTCTCCCATAAACATCATAATCACAAACAATATCATATAATTCTTCATCATTTAATTTGGAAACATCTATTCCTGTGATATTGTTTAGTCCACATTTTTTCGAAATATTTAAAACAGTTTCGACGTTATCACCTGAAATAATTTTAACAATTACTCCTTGGTTTTGAAAGTATTCTAATGTATCTTTGGCTTCTTTTCTAATAATGTCTTCGATTAAAAGGAATCCTAATAGTTCTAAATCTTCCCATTTTTTCTTTAATTTATCCTTGGATTTTGCCAAAACTAATACGCGGTATTCTTCTTGATATTGTTTTATTTCTTTTTTAATTTTGGAATCTTTTGGAAAAAGAATTTCTGGAGCTCCTAAATAAAAGGTTCCCATTTTTTGAAATTCAAACGCCGAATATTTTCTACTACTGGAAAATGGTATTTTATCGATTAATTTCCAATCATTTGATTTGGAAAACATTTCTTTTAACGCATTCATTGTAGCGTTTTCATCAATGGTATTTGTGGTAATGGCATTTAAGATTTCTTTGATTTCACTTTCTTTTGTTTTGGATGAAGGAATGATTTTTTTTAAGGCCATTTTTCCTTCAGTTAGTGTTCCTGTTTTATCTAAGCATATGACATCTACTCTTGCAAGTGTTTCGATGGAATGAAGTTGTTGAACTAATACTTTCGATCTTCCTAGTCTTATGACACTTACGGCCATTACGGAACTAGTTAGTAATACTAGTCCTTCTGGAATCATGCCGATTAAAGCTGCTACAGTTGCAAATATGGATTCGGTTACATTGAAATTGGTTGCGTTTAATTGGCTAAAATACATTATGATTCCAATGGGAATAATAAAAAAGGAAATGATCTTTAATAAGCTTTCAAAAGAATCCATAATAACGGAGTTGGCTTTTTTCATATATTTTGCTCCACTGGAGATCGTGGCAATATAATTATCTGATCCAATGTGTTCTATTTTGGCTTTTGTTAATCCACTTACAATGAAACTTCCACTTCGTAACATATCTCCTTCTTTTTTGGTCACTGGATCTGATTCTCCGGTAATAAATGATTCATTTACTTCAACGGTTCCTTCTAAAATAATGGAATCACATACCACTTGATTTCCACTTTTTAAAATCATAATATCATCTAATACAATGGTGTCAATGCTATGGAATTCTTCTTTTCCTTCTCTTAAAATGGTAATTTTATTTTCTGATAAAAGAGAAAGGCGATCAATCATTTTTTTAGAAATCACTTCTTCTACAATACTTATGATGGAATTAATGATAATAACTCCCATAAATAAACAATTTTTTATTCCTTGAAATAGTTGCCCACTGATTAATCCTGCACTAAATACTGCGATTCCTAAAGAAATGTTTAGGAAATTAAAATAGGTAAAAAAATTGGAAGCGATGATTTGTTTGATTGATTTGGTTTTGGGAACGTCCTCATAGTTATTTAATCCTTCTTCGAATCTTCTTTTGACTTCTTCATTTGTTAATCCTGTTGCAATATTTGGATTTATTCTTTTTATTTCTTTCATATATGATCGTCCTAACAAGTTTATTATACCACGTACAAACTTTAGAAAACATGACAATTTTGTAAGATAGTTTTTCTTTTTTAAATTTTAATGTTATAATTATTAAAAGTTAGGTGATTTTATGAAACGATTCACAGATTATCGTGCTATATTCTTTAAACCAAATGGAGAAATGGTTTATTATCCTATGAAAATCGGTGATTCTCATCAACAATTACTTTTTGATTTTTGTAAAGACAATGGAATTGATTATCCTAGTATTGATAGTTTATTGAAGCATCAATATGGAGGATTTTATCATGCAAATAATGGAATTTTCATTGCTTTTTTACCTAATTCTTTAACCGAAGAAGAATATTATGCACTAGACTTACAAACTAATTTTATGGATGATATTACGTATATGGAAGTCCATATTGATGAAAAAGCTGAAAATTTCACTTTGAAAAATGATGTTGGAGATAACTTTTCAAAACAGGTTCTTCAGTATTATTTTGATCGAGAAAGAGACGCAAAAAAATCAATCTAATTTTGATTGATTTTTATTTTTAAGCAATCATATTAATCAATTGATTGATGGTAATATCACTTTGAATGGGATATCTTGGTATTTTATATTTATCTTGGTCTCTAGTTGATTTTGTACTTCCTCCAATGAAGGCTAATTTGAATCCAGATTCTTTTACACTTTCGATTGCACTATGATTAAAGGCATAGAAAGGAAAACAAAAAGCGGTATTGGATCCGATGGTTTCTATGGATTTTTTTAAATCTGCCATAACTTCTTCTTTGGAAGAACAAAGCATTTTTGCACCTCTTGTTTCAGTACTACAAAGCCCTTCGGTATGCATATCAAAGGTGTGACTTTCAATATCTAAATATTTTGATTCATAATTTTCTTTGGCCCACCAACCACTAATTAAAAAAAGAGTTGCATGCATTTGAAATTCTTCTAGTAAAGGGATTAGTTTATTTCCATTGTGACGTCCTGTTCCTTTGGCTCCATCATCGATGGTTATTAAAACACTTCTTGCTGGGAGTTCTATTTCTCCATATATCCAAGCTCGATATTCTTCCATAGTTAAGGTTTTATAATTGTTCTCTTTGAAAAATGTTAGATGTTCTCTAAATTTATTGGAATCTAAACAGATGCTACTTGAACACTCTTCTCCATTTGGATCATAAAAGAAATGATAGTTTAAAACTGCTATTTGAGAAGCCTTTTTATCTTGTGATGGTAAGGTTTTAAGAGAATTGGTATTGTATTTTGGTTCTTCTTTTTTGGGATAAATCACTGGTTCTCCAGCAATGATTTTCTTTATATGTTCTTCTTGGGTCTCTTCATTGATTGTATAAGTTTGAATGAAATTATCTTCTCTTCTTGAGGAAGTATTGGTTATAGTTAAGCTTTTTTCTTCGTTTGTTATCGTTTCTAATTGATATTCTGCTAGGAGTTTGGAGATACTTTCTGAATCATTTTCTGTATTTAAATAAATGGCTCCTTTTTTTAGGAAAATTGATCCATTTTTCCATAAGTCATAATTTTCTTGAAGGATTTTTAAATCATTTTTTAATGTCTCAGTTTTGATACAAAGATTCGTAGTACAATCTTCTTTGATTGTTTCTATTTTTAATACAGGAATGTATTCTGCTTGCTCTTTTTTGTTTTCCGTTTTCATTTTCACAACATGATCTTTTTTTAAATCTAGGATTTTTCCTAAGTATTCTATTTGATAGGCATCTTCTTTTTCTTGAAAATAAGAAAATTCCATACTTTGATTGAATTCTAGTACGATCTCATCATTTTTATAAAAGCTGGTTTTTTCTTTGGTTTTTATTTTTTCTGGAGATTCTAGATAATAATCTTTTTTCTTTTCTATGGTGATATCATCTTGAGGGATTACATCTTGATAATAGAGATAATAGGTTTCATTTTTAAGTTTAAAATATTCTTCTGGTTCTTCTTTCTTTTCTAATTCTTCTAACATAAAAGTCATGGATTCTTTTACTTTCCCAAATTCTATGTATTCATTATTTTCTTTTTGGTATATTTTCGTATCTTTGTTAATGATGACATATTCTTCGTAATGGTTATTGATGTCTTCTATTTTTAATTGTTTTTTTCTTATGATTTGGTATCCTACTCCACCACTTATACATAAAATTATTAAAACGATACTAAATCCTATTAATATTTTTTTCTTATTCATACAAACTCCTTTTTTTTATTATAAACCATGGCATTGTGAAAATAAAGTTGGTTTTTTGGAGTTTTTTAAAAGAAGAGGATTGTTCTCTTCTTGTTATTTTAGTTTCATTTTCAAAGTTTTTTTGATTTTGTTATAGAACCACGCAAACCAATATGTTAGTAGAGAAACTATTATATAAAATAATAGACTATTTTGAAAGATGGGGTTTGGAATGATCTTTCCTAATTTGTTTAATATAAGAATGAATATTGGATGCCAAATGTAGATGATCATGGAAATATTTCGAAAATCTTTTTGTTCTGTTTGAGACATATTTTTTAAAGTTAAAAATAAAAAATAAGATGTTGGTAATAAAAATAAGTACATGCTAGTATGCTTTGGAATTCCAAAATGATTTAAAATGGTTCCTTCTAAAGTCATTAACATCAGAAAAAATAAGAATAGAAAGCCATTTTTTTTAGGATTTGATGTAGGATTTATTTTGCTAATGGAATATCCAATCCATAAAAATACAGGAACGTAAAAGATGCCATTTCTTGTATAATCAAAAAGATGAAATAAGGTTTCATAAATTGTTTTTAGTGGTGTAAGAATGATCAAGCCATAGTAACTATCTCCTAGTAATCCAAGAAGATATAGAATTAATACTAAGATTGCACTCCATTTCCAATTACATTTTTTAATTATAAAGAAAGTAATCCAGATTCCTAATAAAATACTCGGAAAATACCATAAATGATAAAATGTTCCATTAAAACATATTTCTTTGAAGAATGTTAAAACGGTTAGATTTTGAAATGAGTGAGTATATAAATTGATGGGAAGATATAATAATATACATAATCCATATAATTTCAAAATCTTTATCGTGTAGTGGATTAATTCTTTTTTATTGTTTAAAGATTTTGGTAATATATAAAATCCAGTGATCATTAAAAATAAGGGAACTGCAATTCGAAATATTACTCTGGTTATGATCAAATCTAGTGTTGGATTTAGAAATTCGAATGGATAAACGTGAATTGCTACAATCATGAATGCTGCTAATAATCTAGCAACATCTAAATTTATTTTTTTGAGTTTCATGGCATCTCCTCTATTTCAATATTTTCTTCTAATGGATAAGTTACTTCGACGATTTCATCGTATAGCTTTTCGGTTCTCTTTTGATGATTTTTGATATTTTCCCAAATTCTAATTACCGAGACACTTTCATAAATTTTGGAATCTTTTCGAAAAAATTTTAGATTATCATTTTGAATCGTTGCGATTTCTTTTGAAGGGTTGTCTCCTAATATTTTTCCATACATGTATTCGTCATCAAATGTAATGTCCAATTGATATGTTGCATCTGTTTCATTTTTGACTCTTAAGTCGAGCCATCCATTTGAGATGGTGGCATCCACTCCATTTAAAGAATCTGGATCTGGATTTGGTAAGGATTTTACTTTATGTCCATGTCTTTCTACAATGGTAAGAGGCGTTAAGAGAAATAAGTAATACAGCATATTACTCATGTGGCATAACCCCCCACCTATTTGTGGGACTGTTTTGCCATTTATTAGAACTAATCCTTCTTTATATTTTCCAAATTTTTTACTTTTTTTGGAAAGATAATAAAAAGAAAAGGTTTCTCTTGGTTTTATGACAACATGATTCATTGTTTTGCTTAATATTTTTAAATTTTCCACTTTATTTTTTTGATATTTGATATCAAAACCACTTTGTTCATTTATCATTTTGGTTTTTGTTTGACAAATTTCGTAATCTAATGGTTCTTCAAAGGTTTTGGAATATTTATTTTTATCAAAAAACATTTTGATTTGATAGAATAGATTTCTCTCAAAAATACGAATGGGTAAGAGAAAAGGAAAGATTTCTGTGATTCTTTTTCGTGACACTTTATCACCTCATTTTACACATTATATCACAAAGAAAAAAGAAGTCCTAGACTTCTAATAATTTTTGTTGCAATTGGACAAGCTTTAATAAATTACGTTTTAATGCATAATAATCTGGTACTACTTTGTCTTGTTTGTTTAATCCAATGATAATGGAATCATATTTTTTATAATTTAGTAAACATACTCGATCGTAACCAGCATCTTTATAACGTTCCAGTTCTTCTGTATCAATATCATATTTATTGATGTAATATTCATTGAAATTTTTTAAACTTAATTCTTTTCCTACATACATGTTAATTAAATCTTGTTTTTCACTTTCACTTCTAGCTTTTAATGTTATGGAAGTGATTACAGGTACAGAACGGTTAATTTGTTTTTTTAAAGGTTCTAAAAATTTTGGATTATAAAAAGAATATTCTTTGGTATGACCTTTTTTTCCTATTC
>CAOKLK010000007.1 GCA_948469295.1 uncultured Mycoplasmatota bacterium | reverse complement strand
CTTTTTTTATTATATCATAAGTTTTTCTTTGAGAAATAAAAGTTTTCATTGTATTATTTTGTTAACGATAAGATAGAATAGGGTGAAGAGATTGGATTTAAACAAGATGGTTTTGAAGTATTGTCCAAATTTTGAACGTATTATCAATCTCGATTATTATGAAGGAGACCAAGTCACGGAACGTTTGATTAATGTTTATGAGAAGTTTATTTTTTCTATTAATATTGATAATGAAGAAAATGTTCGCTTGGTAGAACAAATTGATCATGTTTTAGGGAAGTATATTGATGATTATTCGTTTCGTCGTGAAATGCAAGTCGAAATATTTCGCGTGAAAGTGAAAAAAACGTGTACTAATATATTAAAAGCAGTGGTTGAAGGTATCATTCGAATTTTTTATAAATATCAAGAAGATAGTACTCGAAATATTTATATTTCAAGATGGATTTGAACGTTATTTTGTAATTTAAAAATCTTTCCTTTTGGGAAAGATTTTTTTAGATTATTTTATTTTGTCAATCATTTCATTGTAGTTTTTTAATAGTTCTTCTTTTTGATCCTGTTCTAGTTTTGAATATTTGGTTTGATTTTCTTTTAGTTTTACAGTTCCAGAGTGCTTTTCTATAATTTTTCCATCTTTTACGGCAATGATTAAAGGCATTCCGATTCGTTTTTCTTTGGTATCATAAACTTTTCCAGAGTTGTCTTTTAATGTATAAGTATTTTCACTTAGTACCGAATCTAAAGCTTCTAAAAGTTCGTAATATCCCTCTTGTTCAACAGTAGTCTTTTCTAATTTTCCATCTTTTATTTCCCAGATATTTCTTACGCTATCCATATCTAAATAGTAAATGGTTTTTAGATTTTTTTCTTTGGTACTTTCAAATAATACTTCAATTGCATTTCGACACCAAGGACACCAATTTGCACCAAAATAGATGATTCCAGTTTTATTTTTTATGATATCAATGGCTTCTTTGGCATTGATATATTTGATTGGGTTTTTGGCATCAATTGAAACATTGTTATATTTGGCACCATCACTTTCTCTAATCGTATCATTTAATTTTTCATATTCTTCTTTGAATTTCATACCGTCTGTTTTAATGGATGGATTTACGATCATTATAATTCCGATTGCAATTATAAATAAAGCAATAATTCCTAAGCATCCCATGATTTTTTTCTTTTCCATATCTTTTTTCTCCTTGTTATTTTTATTATAACTCATATTTTGTTTTTTTTCTTGTTATTTTATTGAATGCTTTACTTGTTTATATTAAACTATGATTAGGTGGTATTTTGAATAAATATAATATAAGTAAGGAATTTGGATTTTATCGATATTTGAAAATTCCCTTTCATTCTCTTTCTTTTTTCCTTTCTCGTAGTTATGGTTTTTTTAGTATGTTTTTTTTAAAGAGTAATTCGAATGTTTTTATTAAAAAGTTTAGTTTTTTTAAAGATAAGAAAATTCGCTTTCTTTTTTTTGAACCGAAGCAGTTTGAAACCGATAAAATTTTGCTTTATTTTCATGGGGGTTCTTTTGTATATCGAGGACATTTTAAACATTTTTCTCTTTGTCAAAGATATGCACTAGAAGGAAAGTGTAAGGTTTTATATGTAGATTATTCTTTGGCTCCAAAATATCGTTTTCCAAGTCCATTTTTAGATGCTATGTCTAGTTATCAATGGGTTTTAGAACATGCAAAGATGCTAGGTATTTCTTTAGATAAAATTATTATTGGAGGAGATAGTGCTGGGGGATGTATTGCAGCAGATTTGGTTTTTCAAATATTAGAAAGTCAAATGGTGCAACCTTTGATGTTATTTTTGATTTATCCAGTATTAGATTGTCGTATGGAAACACCATCTATGAAACGTTATTTCGATACTCCAATGTGGAATGCTAAGTTAAATCAACAAATGTGGAATTTGTTTTTACAAGATAATGATTATATTTCTCCAAGTGAACGAAAGATACCAAAGAATTTTCCTTTTACTTATTTGGAGGTTTCTGAATTTGATTGCTTGCATGATGAGGGATGTCTTTTTGCTGAAAAACTTCCTTGTTCAAATCTATATGAAGTGGAACAATCCATGCATGGCTTTGATATTAAACATTGTTCTATTACTGAAACAGCTGTTTTAAAACGAGTGAAAGCATTAAAAGATTGTGAGAAGAGAGATAAAAAAGATTTTTGAAAATCAAATAAAAAGATACTTTTGTATCTCATTTTTTTAATTTGATTATCTATTTTTCTTTATTATCTTTAATTAAAATGAGAAGAATAACTAATACTACTAAGTACTCCACAATTTTTTCTTTCTATCATACAAATCAACTCCTAAGACACAAAAGTATTACAAGTATAGCATCATTTTTGTTTATTTTATTTTTCTTTGTCTTGAATGCTTATATATTTGTCTGAAATATTTTATTTTGGAACTATAAATGTACTAGAAATATCTTTGCGTAAATTAAATAGATTTGATCAAATAAAAACAAACTCTTTGAATAAAGAGCTTGTTTGATTTTTCATTTGGTAGCGAGAGAGGGGGTCGAACCCCCGACCTATCGGGTATGAACCGATCGCTCTAGCCAACTGAGCTATCTCGCCATTTGAACAAATTGATTATATCAAATTAATTTTTATCGTGCAAGAATTTTTTTTAAAAGTATGAATTTTTAAAGTTTAACCATATTAATAATGGTGATGTTATGAGTTTATGGGCGGAATACAAGCTTTCACATTCTTATGATTCTTTAAAAGAAAATAAAATTGTGGATACTTTAATTATTGGTGGAGGTATGGTTGGAGTTCAAACGATGTATTATTTAAAAGATCGAAAAGACGTAATGTTGGTGGAAGCTAATAAAATTGGAATGGGAGTTAGTGCTAATACTACTGGGAAAATTAATTATTTACAAGAAAGTACTTTGGGGTATTTGATTGAAAAGGGAAAATTTGTTACTGCTAGTATGTATTTGGCATCTCAAATAGAAGGAATAAATTTTATGCAAGATATTATTTTGCAAGAACAGATTGATTGTGATTTTGAAAAAGTTACTTCTTATTTGGTTACAAATGATGAAAATAAAGTAAAATCTTTAAAAAAAATTAAAAATTTTCTTAACCAAAAAGGAATTTCGGTATTAGAAGAGATTCCGAAACAAACCTCTTTTTCTTATGGAATCGGAGTAACAGATACTTATGTGTTTCATCCTCTTAAATATTTAGATGGGATTTTAAAAAGTCTTACAAATTCTTCTTTATATGAAAATACGCGAATTGTTAAAATTCAAAAAAAAGATGATGTTTATGTTTGTGAGACGAATGATCATTTTCAAATCATTGCTCAAAATGTAATTTGTTGTTGTCATTATCCTTTTTTTCTATTTCCTTATTTTTTACCAGTTAAAACAGAAATTGAAAAATCTTATTTGTTAGCAAAAAAGGCATCTGAGAATTTAAAGTATACTTATATTACAATGGAATCAGATTGTTTGTCTTCTCGTTTTTATGAAACGAATCAACAAGTATATCAAATATTTTTAGGAAAAAATCATAAAACTTCTGTACTGCAGAATGACCAACAAAATTTGAGGGATGTGAAGCATAAATTATCTCTCGAAGATTTTTCTTATCAATGGAGTAATGTAGATATTTTAACATTTGATCATCTTCCATTTATTGGAAAGATTAAACCTAATTTTTATTTGGCAACAGGGTTTCAAACGTGGGGAATGATTCAAAGTATTGTAAGTGCAAAAATGATTTCATTTGAATTAGAAGGAAAAATATCTCCTTATCAGGCTTTGTTTGATCCGAAAAGAAAAAAGGTTATGAGAACTTGTTTGCTCCCTTATTATTTGGGAGTTAATTTCTTTTCGTTTGTACGAAGTAAATTTTATAAAAAGAATTGGTATGATGCAGTTACATTTTATTATGAAGATGGAAAACTTATAGGGTGTTATAAAGATTTGGAAGGTGTAGAACATAAGGTACATCCAGTTTGTCCTCATATGAAGTGTGGTCTTATTTTTAATCCAGTAGATAAAACTTGGGATTGTCCATGTCATAGTTCTCGGTTTTCGATGGATGGCAAAGTTTTAAAAGGTCCTAGTACTTATTCTATTTCTTATACAAAAGAGAAAAAATAAATCTTGCAAATCATGGGAAAGATTAGTACAATTTTGTTAAATGGAGTGAAGTAAAGAATGGATCAAAATAAAAGAATTTTATTATTTATTGTAGCAGGACTTATGACGCTTGCTATGATGCTTGGAGTCATGGCAATTCGAGAAAATGAGGAAAATCCTATTCTTCCAAGTGATGCAATGAAATTTAAAGAGGAATATGAATCTTTAAATGGTGTGATGAATGAAAATAATAAAATGAATTATCCAGAAGTTATTGTAAATGAAAAGAATCCAATTGTTTATAAAACTGATGATGAAATAGTTTCGTTTTTAGAAAATGGAACGGGTGTTATTTATTTTGGATTTTCTGATTGTCCTTGGTGTCGAAGTGCTGTACCTATGCTTTTACGTGCTGCTGAAAGTACTAATTTAGGGGAAATCAATTATGTTAATATTAAGGAAATTCGTGATGAACTTGATTTGGATGATAATGATCAAGTTGTTGTAAAAAAAGAAGGAACACGTGCTTATCAAGAAATTTTGAAAAAATTAGATGAAGTGTTAGAACCTTATTATTTAACAAATAAGTCTCAAAAAAAGATAGATACTAAAAAGACACGGTTATATGCTCCGACGGTAATCACTATTCGGGAAGGAAAGATTTTGGATCTTCATGTCGATACTGTAGAGACTCAAAAAAGTGGATATCAAACACTTTCGCAAAAGGAGCAAGAGGAGTTGTTTCAAATTTATCAAAATATGTTTTTGGAGCTTTTAAATTCTTCTTGTGATGAATCTTGTTAACTTACTTCGGTAAGTTTTTTTCTTGTCATAAATATATAGAGCTATTATAATAATATCACGAAGAGGTGAGATGAAATGAAGATGATAACACTTTTACCAGCCGATCAGTATATTGTTGTTAATAAAACGGTTTTAACTGAAATCGATCGTAAAAATGTTGTTAGTCTTTATGAACCAATTATTGGAAGTACAGCTATTAGTCTTTATCTTACTTTGTGGAGGGATTTGGATCGTTTAGAGTTTGTAAGTCTTGATTATACGCATCATCATTTGATGACTCTTTTAAAATGTGATTTGGATATTATTAAACGAGCTCGAGAGACTTTAGAAGCAATGGGTCTTTTGAAGACATATTTTCAAGAAGGGGAAATTAATCATTATATTTATGAATTATATTCTCCTTTGAGTCCTAAGGAGTTTTTTAGTCATCCGATATTTAACGTAGTTCTATATAATAATATTGGAAAATATGAGTATGATTTATTGAAACAAGAATATCAAACTTATCAAATTGATACGAAAAATTTTATAGATATTACGAAAAGTTTTGATGTTACTTTTAAATCAAGTAGTGAAAATGTTTCGTTTGCAGCATTGGGAAGAGAAGTTTTGTCACTTTCAATGCAAGATCAAGTTGATTTTGATTTTATTATTTCTAGTCTTCCAAAAGGGTTAGTTACTGAGAGAAATTTTGGAAAACGAATGAAGGAATTGATCAATAATTTGGCATTTGTATATGGTTTGGATACTTTAAAAATGTGTGAAATTTTAAGACTTACTATTAATGAAAAAGGTTCTATTGATAAAGAAGAGTTACGAAAACAAACAAGAAGATATTATCAATATAATAATCATGGAAAGTTACCAACTTTGGTTTATCGAACACAACCAGAATATTTAAAAAGTCCTTCGGGAGATGGTTCTAAACGAGGAAGAATTATTGATGTATTTGAAAATACTGCTCCTTATGATTTTTTGAAAAGTAAATATAATGGTGTGAATCCAACGAATCGAGATTTAAAGTTATTGGAGGAATTATTGGTGGAACTTCGTTTAAAGCCAGCTGTTGTTAATGTGTTAATTGATTATACTTTAAAGAAAAATGAAAATAAGTTGTCTGTAGCATTTGTAGAAACTGTGGCAGGACACTGGAAACGTGTTGGAGTTGAAACGGCAAGTGATGCTATGACGCTTGCAGAAAAAGAAAATAAAAAATATAGCAAAAAGTTTGTGAAGGGAAGAGAAGTAAAAGAAGAACCAGTTTGGTTTCATGAGAATTTATCGAAAGAGCAAATGAGTGAGGAAGAAGTGGCAGAGATGGAGAGTATTTTGAAAAAATATGAATAATATTTAGAAGGAATATTGTATGGATCTGGCTTTCTGTTTTTTTTGATATAATGGAATAGGAGGAATCGACATGCAGAAAATTGAGGAAATTCAACAATTAAGTGGAAAACAACAAGTAGAACAAAGTTTTCTTTTGGCAAAAAAAGATTGTTCTTTTGTGAAATTGTTGCATAAATTAGAGTTAGATGATCATGAAGGTATGAAATATACTTCAAAGCTTCAAGATGTGTTAAATGAATTAGAACATTGTAATTCTTGTGAAGGTCTTCATTTATGTAAGAATTCGTTTCGAGGACATGCTAAAATCGTGGAACGAAAAGAAGAAAATCTTTATTTTTCTTATGGACCTTGTCGATATCAACAAGATTATTTGAATATTTTAAAAATGAGAGATGCACAAGCACATAAAGTTTTTCAAGCTCGAATGAAAGATATTGATATGACAGGGGATAAAAAACGAATGGAAGTTATTAAATGGATTGATCATTTTTATTCAACTTATGATTCTTCAAAAGATATGAAAGGTCTTTATTTGCATGGTAGTTTTGGTTCTGGTAAAACATTTTTATTAAGTGCTTTGCTCCATGAATTGGAAATTACAAAACATGTTTCGATTCTTATTGTATATTTTCCTGAAGTATTACGGATGTTAAAGGATGATTGGGAATTATATGAAGTAAAGATCAAACAATATCAAACGGTGGATTTATTACTTTTGGATGATATTGGTTCTGAAAAGGTAACTGAGTGGGGAAGAGATGAAGTGCTTGGTACTATTTTACAATATCGAATGGATCATTCTTTACCAACATTTTTTACTTCAAACCGAAATTTGAAGGAGTTAGAAAAATATTTAGCAGATACGGGTAGAACGATTGATACTGTTCAATCCAGAAGAATTATTGAAAGAATTAAGCAACAAGCTTTTGTTATGGAATTAACAAGTGAAAATAGAAGAGGGTAGTGGTTATGGAAATTAAGGATGTTGTTTCTTTTGAAACATTTGAAAAATATATTCAAAGTAAGGATATTTTTTGTCCTTTTGAAAATCAGTTGTTACAGAATTTAGGAAAGGTTTTATTTGAAAGACAATTGTTTTTTTTGATTCATGATTCTAGTATACCAAGTGATATTTCTTGGTTACTTCAAACTTATCATTATAAAGTCAATAAAAAATATTCAAAGCATCAAGGTGTTTATGTAGCAAGAGATAATCCTGAAGGGGATATTTGGATGAAACGTTATCATTTAAATCAGGAGTGTTGGGATATCTTTCCAGGAGTGTTAGAAGAGGGAAAAGATTATCAAGTTTTATATCAAGATTCTAGTATTCAAATTATAATTTTTTTCTTAAGGATGCAGAAATATTTATATGATGTGAATTCTTCCCGATATCATGTTTATGAAAATGGATATTATGTCAAACCAGAACGGGAATGGGACATTTTGCCTTATGATAATTTTTATGATTATTCTTATTCAGTTTTTTCTTATGAAACGATTGCAGATTCTATTCCTGTTTTAGAGTCTTATTATCAACATCAAAAAGAACTTTTGATTAAGAATCTAGAAAGAAGTACAGAATGTGATAAAAAGTTGTTACGAACGGTTTTTAAAAGAAATAACGATTGAGTTGTGAAATTATTTGTTTTGTAGATTTTTTCTACTTTTTTTATTTGTTTAAAAATTTAAAATGATAGGTTTATTAGAAATTATTGTATAATATTTTTAGGAGTTGATATTATGTCTATATCTAAAATAAATAATACTTTGACTTTGGAGTATTTAAAAGGTCCTGAGAATTTGTATTTTGATCGAAAGAGTGCTAAAGTTACTTTATCTCGCTTGGCTAATGAAATTGCTTCTTTTGCTAATGCCAATGGTGGAGTAGTTGCAGTAGGAATTACGGATGATGGTATTTTGGAAGGTTTTAATCCTTATGGAGTTACCAAGTTAAATGATACCCAAAAAGTTGTTCGGGATTTTTTAAAACCATGCCTATTTGCGAATGTGAATTGATTAAAATTAAAAATGAAAAGAATGAAGATGATCATATATTATTATTTCACATTGAACCCTCTATGAATTATATTGTTCGTAATCAGAAAGATGAAGTTTATTGTCGACAAGGAGATTCTTCTAAGAAATTAACCTATGATCAAATTCGAAGTTTAGAATATGATCGAAAAGAAAGAAATTTTGAAACGGAAATTGTTATGGATTCTAGTGTGGATGATATTGATCATGAGGTTGTAGAAATTTTTAAGAAAAAAATTGAAACAGATTTAGATAATATTTCTGTTTTAAAAGCTCGCGGATATTTAAAAAATAAAAATGGGACTTTACGTTTTACAAATGCGGGAATGTTATTGTTTGGTATAAATCCTTCTATCTATTTTCCTTGTGCACGGTTACGAGTTATTAAGTTTGAAGGAAATGATTTTCATACAGGAACTAATATGAATGTAATAAAAGAGAAAACTTTTGATAAAAATATATATCGAATTTTAAATGAAGCTCGAGAATTTATTAATTCTCAATTGCGAGAATTTAATTATTTGAATGCGAATGGAGTTTTTGAGAAAACTTTGGAATATCCAGAATTTGCCTGGTATGAAGGACTTGTTAATGCAGTCACACATCGAGATTATTCGAATAGTGGAGAACAAATTTTAGTGAAAATTTATGAAAATAGAATGGAAATTTCTTCGCCTGGTAAGTTAGGAGGATATGTTACGATCAACACTATTCAATCAAAGCGATATTCTAGAAATCCTCAGATTGCTAGAACTTTGGTGGAGTTTGGAATTGTACGAGAACTAAACGAAGGAGTAAAAAGAATTTTTCATGAAATGAAGCAATATTCTTTAAAAGAACCTCAATATTTTGAACCAGATGAAAATTCTGTTTTATTGATTTTGGAAAATAATATTGATATGAGAATTCGAATGAATACTTTTTCTATGAATGAGCAATTGAAGAATATGTGGAATGATTTATCTTATTTAGAACAACAAATTATAGAATTTATTATGGGGCGAAATGGTGCTACCAGGGAAGAAATTAGCGTGGTGATTGGGCGTAGTAAAACAACAACTGTAAATTTGTTAAATCGTTTAATTGACATGAAATTAATTATATGGACTGGTACAAATAAAAATGATAGTTATGGAAAATATGTTATTAAAAATTAATTTTTTTTTGGAGCTGTTCAGTGGTGACCGAAGCTGACCATTTTTTTGGAAGATGTAATTTATTTTTTAGCACTCGTTATTGACAAGTGCTAAAAAGAGTGATAGTATTTAGAGATAAGAAGGAGGAGGGATATTATGAAGTTTGAAGAAAATGATAATCAAAATGTTTTAGAGAAATATGGAAGAGATATTACAAAGAATGTTTCGGATAATAAAGTGGATCCTGTTATTGGAAGAGATGAAGAAGTTCGTAATATTATTCGAATCTTATCTAGAAAAACAAAGAATAATCCAGTATTAATTGGAGAACCAGGTGTGGGAAAAACTGCTATTGTGGAAGGACTTGCCCAACGAATTATCAAAGGAGATGTTCCTGGTAGCTTAAAAGATAAAAGAATTTGGGAATTGGATTTGGGAGCTTTGGTAGCTGGAGCGAAATATCGTGGAGAATTTGAAGAACGATTGAAAGCTGTTTTGAAGGAAGTAACAAATAGTGAAGGTTCTATTATTATGTTTATTGATGAAATTCATATGATTGTTGGAAATGGACAAGAAGGAACTATGGATGTTGGAAATATGTTGAAACCAATGCTTGCTCGTGGAGAAATTCGTTTGATTGGTGCAACTACTTTA
This sequence comes from uncultured Mycoplasmatota bacterium, assembly GCA_948469295.1. Lineage (GTDB taxonomy): Bacteria > Bacillota_I > Bacilli_A > RF39 > UBA660 > MGBC162267. The sequence continues at coordinate 1,200 of CAOKLK010000007.1, read as the reverse complement.
AATGAGTATCGTAAATATATTGAAAAAGATGGAGCGTTGGAACGACGTTTTCAAAAGGTATTGGTATCGGAACCAAATGTTGTAGATACTATAACTATTTTAAGAGGTTTAAAGGAGCGTTTTGAAGTATTTCATGGGGTAACTATTAAAGATAGTGCTTTGGTGTCAGCAGCTAGTTTAAGTGATCGTTATATTACAGATCGTTTTTTACCAGATAAAGCAATTGATTTGGTTGATGAAGCTTGTGCCACTATTAAGATGCAAATGGATTCTGTTCCAGCACCACTGGATGAGTTAACGCGACATATTATGCGATTGGAAATTGAAAGTCAAGCACTTAAAAAGGAAAAGGATGAGATTAGTAAGAAAAGATTGGATGAAATTCATAATGAAATTTGTGAGTTGAAACAAAAAGAACAAGGCATGCGAAAGTCTTGGGAAGAAGAGAAGACTTTAACAGAAAAAATTAGTAAAAAGAAAGAGGAATTGGAGAAGGCCCGTTTTGATTTGGATAAAGCAGAACATAATTATGATTTGGAAGTGGCAGCGAAACTTCGTCATGGGGAAATACCTAAGTTAGAGCAAGAGTTGGAATTGTTAAAAGAACAAACGAAATCACAAATTTTAAGTGATGTGGTGGATGAAGAAGGAATTGCTACGATTATTTCTCGATGGACTAATATACCTGTTCAAAAACTTGTCAGTGGGGAACGGGAAAAGTTACTGTCTTTACGGGATAATTTGAAAAAACGCGTTATGGGTCAAGAGGAAGCTATTACGTTAGTTAGTGATGCGATTATAAGAGCACGTAGTGGAATTAAAGATCCTAATCGTCCCATTGGTTCATTTATTTTCTTAGGACCTACTGGAGTAGGGAAAACGGAAGTTGCAAAAAGTTTAGCTTATGAATTATTTGATGATGAAAGACATATGATTCGAATTTATTGTTCTTAATATATGGAAAGTTTTAAAGTATCAAGACTTGTTGGAGCTCCTCCTGGGTATGTAGGATATGATGAAGGAGGGCAACTTACAGAAGCAGTCAGACGAAATCCTTATAGTATAGTATTATTTGATGAAATAGAGAAGGCTCATAAAGATGTTTTTAATATTTTGTTGCAAATTTTAGATGACGGACGAATTACGGATAGTCAAGGTAGAACTGTTGATTTTAAAAATACTATTATTATTATGACAAGT
>CAOKLK010000006.1 GCA_948469295.1 uncultured Mycoplasmatota bacterium | reverse complement strand
TAACCAAAGCCTGTCTTCCTCATTTAAAAAATGGCAGTTCCATTATTAATTTAACTTCTATTACAACATTTGAAGGAGATCCACAATTAATAGATTACGTTACAACCAAAGGAGCTATAGTGGGATTTACTCGTTCTCTTGCTAAGAACTTAGCTTTAAAAAATATTCGTGTAAATGCAATTGCTCCTGGATTTTTCTGGACTCCACTTCAACCAAATTGTTGGGAAGCCAAAAAAATTCCAACCCTTGGAGCGAACAGTCCAATGGGAAGAGGTGCCATGCCTTACGAACTTGCTCCGACTTTTGTATATTTAGCAAGTGACGATTCAAGTTACATAACTGGACAAATCATTCATGTAAATGGTGGAGAAATTATGGCATAAAAAAAGCAAGAATTTGCTTTTTTTATGATATAGTGGATCCTCTTTTAAATTCTTTGCTATTTGTACTTTTTGGTCTAAAGTCCATTTTTTATATTTTCTCATAAAAAAATACCTCCTTGATTCTTTCTAAATAAATTTTATCATTCTTTTTATTTAGTGTGAACTTTAAAGGTATTATAATTATTTCTCACATTTTTATTTTAATTTATTAACATAAAAGGCCTTATCTCCCAATTTATCTTCAATTCTCATTAATTCATTATACTTACAAATACGTTCCGAACGAGACAAAGATCCCGTTTTAATTTGTCCAGTTTGCATAGCCACTACAATATCTGCAATAGAAGTATCTTCTGTCTCCCCAGACCGATGTGAAATAATAATGGCATAATCATGTTCTTTTGCCAACTGAATAGTTTCAAACGTCTCAGTAAGAGTTCCAATTTGATTAATTTTTACTAAAATTGCATTTGCAATTCCCATTTCAATTCCTTTTTGAAAAATAGTTGGATTCGTTACAAATAAATCATCACCGACTAATTGAACTTTACTTCCCAATTGTTCAGTAAGAGCTTTCCAACCTTCATAATCACGTTCAGCAAGACCATCTTCAATAGAAATAATTGGATACTTCTGAATTAATGATTCATACCACGAAATCATTTCTTGATAAGTTTTTTCTCCTCCCCCACTTTTCTTTAACACATACTTTTGAGTTTCTGTATTATAAAACTCACTCGCTGCAACATCCATTGCAATACAAACATCCGAAAAAGGTTTATAACCAGCTGTAGTAATTGCTTTCATAATATATTCAAGTGGTTCTTCATTGTTTTTCAAATTTGGTGCAAAACCACCTTCATCACCGACAGCGGTAACTTCACCATTCTCTTTTAAAAGTTTCTTCAAATGATGAAAAATTTCTGCTCCCATACGCACAGCTTCACGAAAACTTTTTGCAGAAACAGGCATAATCATAAATTCTTGAAAATCAACCGAACTATCAGCATGAGCTCCACCATTTAAAATATTCATCATCGGTATAGGCATTTGATAAGAAGAAATCTCTCCTCCCAAATACTCATAGAAATCTTTATGTAAAGATTTTGCTGCTGCACGAGCACTTGCTAAACTAATACCTAAAATAGCATTTGCACCATATTTTGTTTTAAATGGAGTACCATCTGCTTTTAACAAAGATCGATCAATTTGCTCCTGATTTGTAACATCCAAACCAATTACAACATCTCGAAGCACAGTATTAACATTAGAAACTGCAGTTAAAACTCCCTTTCCAAGATATCGACTCAAATCTCCATCTCGAAGTTCCAACGCTTCTTGTTCTCCAGTAGATGCCCCACTTGGAACAATTGCTCTTCCAAGAAAACCATCATCAGTTAAAACTTCAACCTCTACAGTAGGATTCCCACGAGAATCTAAAACCTCTCTTGCTTTTACATCTTTTATAATTGACATGTTATCACCCTCTTCATTATACAAAAAAATTTTCAAAAAAACCAGAGATATCATATTCTAAAATCTCTGATCATTTCTTTTAAAAAGACAAAATCTATAGTTCAGAAATATATTCTAACAACTTCATAAACATTCGAATAAATATAGATTCCAATCCTTTACTCTTCAATTTCTTAATTTCAATTCGTTTTTTCTTAATATCATAATTTTCATTATAAATGATATCTGCTATTATTTCCTTTAACCTTGTTTCAATTTGTAAGTCACTAATAATCGAATCAATTTCTTCATTAATAATTCGAACTGCATCAATCTCAATATCTTGCCCTTTACAATTAACAGTCAATTGTCCAGTAGTTTTCACATTCTTTACACTTATAATAAAATCAGAATCATCCACATACTTTTCAAATGGAATCACATCTTTATCATAATATACCTTCACATCATCTGCTTCTCGAGTATTTCGAAAACGAATTCGATAGTCTCTAGTTTCAGGAATAATTCCACTCTTTCCTTCCACTGGTCGAATAATCAACGTATAATTGTTTTGTAAATAATTATAATCAATAGTTGTCATAATATAATAACCACGTTCAAAAAGAGAACTAAATCCATCATCTTCGTATAAATAATAAGTATTACTCTTACCAGGAAACACATGAATTTCCATCGAAGAAGGTGGTGAAGTAACATTAATATTTTCTTCAAAATCTGCAAGAGGAATAATACTTCCCTTTTTCGCAAAGACTGGATAATCTTCATCTTTATAAAAAGTTACATATCGTTTATTTCCAGGAAATTTTTTCCCAGTCTTAAAATCATACCACATTCCATCTGGTAAAAATAATCTCATGATAGCTCGATTCATAACCAAATCTTTTTTCGTCGTAATAGGTGCTACAAAAAGTTCAGATCCAAAATAATATTCATTTTTAAAATAAGGTTCATCATAAACTTCTGGATTCAAATAATAAAGTGGTTGGACAAGTGGAAGGCCCGTTTTATGATATTTATAAGCTTCTGCATACAAATAAGGAATTAAATGATGTCGTAAACTACAATAATCTCGAACAATATTTAACGTTTTTATATCCCACATCCAAGGCTCTCTTTTATAATATCTTCCCTTCTCAGAAGCAAAACGAAAAATCGGACTAAAACAAGCAAGTTGAACATATCTTGCATAAAGTTCACTATCTTCAATTCCATCTTGAAATCCTCCGACATCATGACTCCAAAAACTTACTCCAATATTACTAGCCAAAGATGTAAAATATGGAAGCGTTTTTAAAGTATCCCAACTAACCTTCGTTTTTCCAGAATATAAAATAGGATAACGATGAGCTGCTACTCCTCCATTTCGTGTCATAACAAATCCTCGTTTATCACGATACTGACGATAATCTTCAAAATGATAATAACTTAAAGCTCGAAGAGTATTCAAATCTTTTTCATGATAATAATCAATCCAATAAAAATCTATTCCCTTCATAGTTAAAGGCTTAATTAATTTATTAAAATAATTAAGAAGAACAAAACGATCAAATACTTGAAAAGGAATCGTAGAACGATCAACCAGTCCTAAATCCCTAGCAATTTCATCATATGCATCCTCATGAGCCATAATACCTTCACTTGGATCAATTTGAATTCCAACATGCACACCTCTCTCATGCATATAATTTGTAAAAAAACTAGGATCTGGAAACAAATTACGATTAAATGTAAAACCAGTTTTATATAAATCTAAATGATTTGCATCTTTTAAATGCCAATGTTCCCCAAGTAATAAGATCGACATTGGAATTCGATTTTTATTAAAATTCAACAACAAATCTTTCGTATCTTGAAAATGATAAATTTCATTTTTATTCCACCAAATTCCAAGAGCATACCGAGGAATAAGTCCTGGATATCCCGTCAAATCAAAATAATCTTTTAAGCAAAGCCCAAAATCTCTTCGATACACAAAAAGATAAGTATCTACTCGATTAACATTAGTAGTACTTAAATATCCATCTGGCATCAAAAGCATTGACTTAGAATCATCAATGGATGCAAATCCATCTACACTATATAATCCTTTTTGAGGACTAAATTTACTACTATTTTCATCCAAACTGACCGAAGTTGTTCCAAAATTTCGAGCTTCGGGATGATTAAAATACCATAACTTATCCGTATTTAATAACGTTACTTTCAAATTGGCATCTGGTGCTAACTTAGATCCAACAAAAGGTTTCTCTTTTGCATATTGCAGTTGAAAATACTTAGTCGTAATTTCTAAATATTTATCATCTTGTTGAACTTGAAACTCAGGTACTTCAAAGTTTCGATTTCGTACCAATTCTGTCAAATCATCAAAAAAAACTCCATCTTTACTATATTCAAAACGAATCAAACGTTCCGTCAAAATGGTAATTCGATAAGTTTGCCCTTGAAAAATACTTTCTGGTTTACTTCGGTTATTAGAATAATCCACTTGAAAATGTGGTAAAAAATCTGCCATTGATGTCACCCCTATTTCCATATGATTATTTTAACACAAGTAAAAAAATTGAACAACGACTTAAGAAGAAAAACTTTAAAAGTAGACGAATATAAAAAACAAAGCTATAATAATAACCGTGAGAAATTATGATACAAAAAGAACTAAAAAAATATATCAAAGAAAATATTCTACCCATTTATGAAAAAAAAGATTGGGCTCATCAAAATTGGCACATTTATGAAGTAATAAAAAGAAGTTTAGACCTTGCCAAAGATTTAGAAGTAGATTTAAACATGGTATATATCACAGCAGTATTCCATGACATTGCTTATCAAAAAGGAGTCAAAAAAACAGAAGAAAATTCTGCAAAGATGTTTTATGAAGATAATGTTTTAAAAAATTTTTTCAATGAAAAACAAAGACTACGAATCAAAGAAGCAATTATAGATCAACGAAAAGATTATACGCCCAGAAGTATTTATGGCAAAATCATTTCTACTGCAAATCATCCAACAACAATAGAAAGTACAATAAGAAGTTTAGATTCTTACTATTTAGAATTTTTTCCAAATGACACGTTTGAAGAAAGATTAAAAAAATGTAAATCGTTTATTGAAAAAAAATATGGTAAAAATAGTGATGTTAAAATTTATATACCAAACGAAAATCATGATAATTTTCTAAAAGAAATCAATTATTATTTAACAAATCCTTTTCAATTTAAAAAAGTATTTTTTAAAATAGATACATTTCTTCAAAAAAAATATCAATGTAACTTAGATTCTCCAAAATATATCAAACGATATAACGCTTACGATGACTATCTAAAAAATAAATATCATTCGAAAGTTTATAAAGTAAGTCTAAATGCCGGATTAAGTTGTCCAAACATCAAAAATGGCCATGGATGTATTTTTTGTAGCAATAATAGTGGTGATTTTGCTGGAAATAAAGAACAATCTATTAAAACTCAATTTTCTACCATTCAAAAACAATTAGAAAAAAAATGGAAAAATGGAAAATTTATCGCTTACTTCCAAGCTGGTACTAATACATATGCTCCACTCCATATTTTAAAAGAAAAATATGAAGAAGCTTTAAGCATTCCAAATGTAGTTGGACTTTCCATAGCTACAAGAAGTGATGCAATTTCAAAAGAAACTTTAAATTACCTTGCAGAATTAAATAAAAAAACAGACTTAACAATTGAACTAGGATTACAAAGTATTCATGATAAAACCTTAACATTAATAAATCGAGGTCATACATTAGAAAATTTTAAAGATATGGTAAAACAATTACATAAAAAAAAGATTAAAGTAGTTGTTCATATTATTAATGGTCTCCCCTATGAAACAAAAGAAATGATGTTAGATACTGTAAAATACTTAAACAAATTACCCATTCATGGAATTAAAATTCATATGTTACATATTTTAAAAAATACTCCCTTAGAAAAATTATATTTAGAAAAACCATTGAAACTATTATCCAAAGAAGAATATATCGATATCGTTTGCGATCAATTAGAATTATGTAACCAAAACATCATCATTCATCGGTTAACGGGAGATCCAAACAAAACAGATTTAATTGAACCAAAGTGGTTATTAAAAAAATTTATCATATTAAATGATATTGAAAAAGAATTAGAAAAAAGAAATTCTTATCAAGGAAAATTAGTGAGTTAAAATTTTTGTAATCGAAATTCCTTTTAACAAGGCTTCAGTATAAACATCTTCTCCATACTTTGTTCGAATCTGATTTAAAATCTTTTGCTCCATAACTTGAATCGAACGATTCAAATCATTGATATCAATTGCAAAACATTCTTCTTCATGACATAATTTCGAAACATTTGAAAAATAATCTTGCCGTTTTAAATATTCTCCAATATGTTTAATATTTTCTGTTACATAATAAGTATGATCTTCTACTTCTTCACTTAAAACTTTTTCAGGGCTTACAAAAGAAAGAAATAGAAAACAAACAATACAAAAATTAAAAAACTTCTTCATAACGCTTCACCTATTGTTAATATTCCCATTTATTTTTGACAAATCATGACAAATATTTCCAACTAAAAAAAAGCAAAAAATTTGACATTTTAAAAAAAATAATATATAATACAAAACTATAAAAAAGTGGGAAATAAAAAATGAATGAACAAACATTCGAATTTAAAGAAAAATTAGAGGAAATGAAACAAACTGTCGAATCATACATATCAGTTAATATGAACGATAGATTTAAAATTAATATGTACAATCAAAAAGGAAGCACTGCATCTTTTCAAACATCAAATGGAATGGATGTAACCTTTTCTGCTCATACTAACGCAAAAGAGCATCAAATAATGATTGAAGCCAAAAGTAAAAATAAAAAGAAACCATTAGAATTTAAATATCAACATTCTTCAAACAATCATAGTTTAGGAACAATTTCTAATAGATCAACTGGAATTGACTTTGAAAGTACAGAAGAAAATTTTGAAATTTATCCATTTCAAAAAAAATATGGAAAAAAGAGTCGTTTAACATCTAATAGAAATCTTCAAGATATAATGTTATCACTTCAAGAATTAACAGAAGATATGAAAACAATGACTCCAACAGCAAATACCAATGAATCACTAAAGATTTCATTAAATCCTTCAAAAAATGCAACATTAGAAGAAATTCAACAGAAAAAAGATTATTTACAAAAGATGAGAACAAGCTTAATTGGTTTACGTATTCCTTCAAATCATCTAAAAAGATAATAACAAAAAAAAACGCTTTTGCGTTTTTTTATTGATTAAAATTTTAGAAACCAAAAAAAGCCAAAAACTTTGAACAAGAATCAAAAAAGCGATAAATTGTTACTTGTAAAAAAACTCCAAAAATTCCTTTTAAATATTCTGGAAAAGTCACATGATAATGAAATAATCTTAATTGAGATAAAAATAATCCATATGACAATACTCCTTGAAGAAGGATATAAGTAAAAAGAAAAATACAAAAAGGAAGAAATGATATGATATGATTAACAAAAGAAAATATAAGAGCAATTACTCCAACGCAAAAGATATATGGATAGAAACGATCTAAAAATGCAAAGGAAATTCTACTAAAAAAAGATTTCAATTTTGATTTTGGATTTAAAAAAACTTTCTTATATTTTCGTTTACTTCGAAATAACCCACGATAAATTCTTTGACGATCTTGAAATAAAGAAATCATACGATCAGAATAATTAATAAAACATAATGCATCAGGAACAAATTGAAAAATATAATTTCCTGCATTTAAATAACAATAAGATTTAATTTTTCTCTCTAATTCAAAATTTTCTCCAATAGAACCTTTATCAAATCCAAGAACTGATACTACCATATCTTTTCGAAACAAAGACAAAGTCGGAATCGAAGAAATATCTCCATAATTTCCTTTTAAAATAGATTCCTGATTATAAGAAAAAGCCAAAGCTTTAGAAAAATTATGCTCTGGAAAAGTATAGACATCATCCATAACCATTCCACAACTAGAAAGACCATTACAAATAATTACATCATCACTTTCTAACACTGGTCGTACCAAATGCTCTAATGTATCTACAAGTAACAAATAATTTGCTTTAATAAAAGCAACATAAGGATAATTAGAAGCATTAATTCCAACATTGTATGCATCAGCGTATCCCCCATGATTTTTTAACAAAAGTGTAATTTTAATATTTTGAACGGTCGTTTCATAAATTTCTTTAACACTTCCAGTTTGAATATTTTTTTGAATAGGACGCTTTACCAATTTCATTTCAAAACTATTTAAAATCATTGAAACAGTTTCATCATTACTTCCATCATCAACTACAATAATTTCAAACAATTTATAATTTAAAGACAAAAGAGATTCAATACAAGTTAAAATTGAATTCTCATCATTATGTGCAGCGATAATAATCGACAAAGGCACATAATACTCATGTTTTAAAATATTGGAAAAAGTTATTTTTTTTTCATACTTACTTAACTTTACTGTTCCCAAAATAGTAAATATTAAAAAAAGAAAAGAAGAAAAAATCAAACATCCAAGAAAAATATAGCTAAGAACTAAAAAGACTTGATTTAACATGGTACCTCTACTCCCTTCTTTTTCACACCTGTTGACTCCTCTTCCAAAGAAGGCCAAATATAAGTAAACATTTCTTTGGCATAAGAATCTTTTAATCCCATAATTTGTTTCACTTCTTCATTGGTTAAAGACATTTGAGAGAGAGAAACCGCAGCATTTTTCCGTACATAAAAATTTTCATCTGTTAAACATTTAATCAAAGCTTGATGAACAACAGGACTATCATAATTTCCCAAAGAAAAAGCAGTAACCAAACGATATTCAAAATTATAAGTATCATGATCATTTAAAATTTTTAAAAACAATTCAATAATATCAACAAAATAATGCGTAGCAAAATATCGAATCATCGCCAGTTCAACTTCCTTATGATATTTATGACTCAACAATTTATGAAAAATTTCTTTTCGACGATCACCATCAGAAAGACGAATAAAATTTATAATTGCAATTTGAAATGGATAAGAAAAATCATCATAATCTGCTAATAAAAGTGACGTTAATTTTAATTTATCTCCACGAAATTCCAACAAATCATCACTCATCAATTTAGGACTATAATACAAATCACGATGATTAATTTTTTTCAAAGAATTCACAACTTGTTTATAAGATCCTTTATGATAAAAAAATAACATCGCATTTTCCCGACAATGAATGGAAGAATCAAATACAAAATGCATCATCGCATAATGAATCGAATTATCATCATCTTGAATAATATCTGGAAAAAGAGATAAAACATGAGTAAAATATGCTTTTTGAAGAGAAGACTTTTCACGATAAATTCCTGATAAATAATGAAACACTCCCGATACATTTTTACAGTATTCTAAAACTAAAGTTGGATTTTTAGAAAAAAAATCAGACAAAACATCTTCAAAAATATAAAGATTATGTATTCTTTTTAGTTTTTTCTTCAAAAAATTAATATCTTCTTCACTAACATATTTTACTTCTTTCAAATCAAAAAGACTATTGGAAATCAAACGCTTATACTTTTTCTTCTTCTTTAAAGAAAAAAACTTTGATATTTTTCCATATATACTAATTCCTATATGAAATAAAACAAACAATATGATAATACTAAGATAAATAAAAATAATAACGTAAAAATAATTCATGTTTAAATACTACCTTTCAAATATGAACCCTTTTTATTAATAACATTGTATCATACAAAAAGATCAAGGAAAAGAAAAATTAAAAGGATTGTTCCCTGTAAATTACAGATTACAATCCTCTAATTAAAAACGCCGTAGAAACTGTTCAACTTATAAGGTTCAGTTTATTTTTTACGTCTAATTTTACTTAATCCTCAATTGATTCATTTAATAATTGATCTTTAAATACATCCGTGATAACGGATAATGCATCTGGATCTGGTTGTTCAAATTCAAACTCATTATTCCCTAAAGATACTTTTTTCAAAATTAATACATTTTCAAGAGGATTTTCTTCTTCATCAACCTCCACTAAAAGACAATAAGTATTTCCATCATATTCTTTCATACTTAATAAAGCATAATCTTTATCATCATCTAAAGTCAAAATATCATATAATTCCATACTATCTACTAACCCCCTTTCCTTGTTCTAAATAATCAGTAATTTTTTCTGATAAATCTGTTACATAACTTCCAAATTTCACTTGATTAACATCAAAACACCCAGTTACAAAATGAGTTGTTAAAAAACTTTCTTCTGCTTCCGCAGCAACTGCACTAACACGTTCTACATAACCACCATTAGATAAATATTCATTAATTTTTTCTTTCGCGTTTTCATCAACATAAGATACTATTTTTAAAGATCCATCTGGCATCTTAATAGAAACACCAACTGTAGTAAATACAGAATTTTCATAATTAGCACTAATCACTCTAGAATCCATACTATATGGATTTTCATATATTTCTTTAGAATTTAACATAAAAGTTCCACCTAATTCACTAGCCATGGTTTGTTGAGCAGTATTACTCCATTCATCAAGAAATGGATTCTGTTCTTTTTGAACTGGTGCTTGTTCTGGAACAACCCATTGATCTGCTACAATAACTGGTTCCACATCTTTAGTATCTTCTTTTTGAACTGGTGCTTGTTCTGGAACAATCCATTGATCTGCCACAATAACTGGTTCTACATCTTTACTTTCCTCTTTTTGAACTGGTGCTTGTTCTGGAACAACCCATTGATCTGCCACAATAACTGGTTCTACATCTTTATTATCTTCTTTTTGAATTGGTGCTTGTTCTGGAACAATCCATTGATCTGCCACAATAACTGGTTCTACATCTTTACTTTCCTCTTTTTGAATAGAAGGTTGCTCTGGCACTACTTTATCAAGAGCATCATTAAACACAAATGCTGTTAGATTTTGATTGTTCTGTTCATTCAAAGCATCAACTACTTTTTGAGCTCCAAATGATTGAGATATATTATCTTCCAAGATTACACCTTTATTAGCAATAGAAAAATCCATTACATTATTATTTTCATTCCAGTCTTCCACAATATTCTTATTTGGCATTTCGGATTTAAATTTTAGGAAAATTCCAGAAGACAAAGCACTAACAGCAAAAGCAGTCATACCCATAGCAATTTGTACTTTTCTAGAAGAATTTTTCCAAAAACTTTTAAGATTATCCAAAAATCTTGGTTTTCTAATTTTCTTAATTTTAAACTTTTTAAATAAGTTGAATACAGATCCTTTGGAAAGACCTTTCATTGCTTCAAAACAATGAACAAAAGATTTTTGATAAACCTCTGGTATTTGATAACTTTTTCCATTTAATGTAACAGAAATTTTTGGTTCCAATTTTGATTCCTTAATTTTTTTAATTTCTTTTTCATAAAGTGAAATTTTTTTCTTAGAACTTACTCGTAAACTATCAATAGCAAAAGCACGTTTTATATTCAAATCTACAATACGTTCTTCACATTCTTTTACCAAAGAAACATAAGCAGTTGGAATATTAAGTTTTTCACCCATTAATTCATATCCAATTTTAGGGAGCAAAGGAGATTTAGAAATTTTGATAATTAAATCTTGATAGTAGTATTTTTGGAAAGCAGAACTTAGACTCTCTACAAATTCTTGATCAATCGAATACCCCATACAATCATTTTTCATCTTTTGTGCTCTATAATAAAAACGTGCATAAGTACTTGGTATTTCTACTCCATTTATCAAAGTCTTTGGAGTTTTGCTAGAATTT
>CAOKLK010000005.1 GCA_948469295.1 uncultured Mycoplasmatota bacterium | reverse complement strand
ATAAACTTTTTGATTTTATCTTTCAACAAAATCCAACCAAATATCAATATTTAAGTTTTTATATACCAAAACCTACAAAAAAATATTTAAATAGAGAGCACCTTACTTGGCTAAATCCAACAACAAAAGAAAAACATACAGAATCCTTTGACGATTTATATAATAAAGCTTTAAAAGAAGCATTAACTATCTTTGAAGAAGCAAATAAAGTGTTAAACAATCAAACAGATATAGAAACATTTATCAAACTATTAGGAAAAAAATCATATACTACTGGATTAGATTGGACCAAGCAAACTAAATTTAAATATTTTAAAAATCAAAATCCTTAAAAGCATCAGCAATAGATTGAGCTATTTTCCTTTGATAATCTTCAGTAACCAACAGATTACGCTCATGAGAATTAGATAAAAAACCACATTCTATTAATATTCCTGGTTTTGTCACTTTAGAATACATATAAGTACTAGAAGGAATTAATTTAACCTCTCGATCTCCATTTAAGTCTTTATTAAGGCTTTCTTGTAAAAACAAAGCAGCTCTTTTACTCCATTCGCTAGAATGATTATAAAATACTTGAGGTCCAGAATACTTTGTATCTCCTAAAATATTTAAATGAATGGACAAATAAAAATCTACAGAACTTTCATTAATTTTTTTTATTCTTCCATCAAAATCACTTTTTTTACGATACGTTGCATTCGGATGCCCTAAATCATAATCCCCTTCACGTGTTAAAAAAACAGTTGCACCATAACGAGTCAATTCCTCTTGTAAAAATTTCGAAATATTTAAATTAATATCTTTTTCTAATACCGATCCCACTACACTTCCTGGATCCACACCACCATGCCCTGGATCAATATAAATCACTTTTCCACTTAAAGGAAGATGAGCAAAAACAGTGGGAAAAGATAATACAGCAACCAAAACTAAAAAAAGAGTTAAAACTAAAAAATCATACTTTTTCATAATAAACAATATGCAAAAAAAAGAATATATTTCTCTGGAAATCCAAAAAAAATTAAATTTATATATTTGGATTTTTTATTTTATAAAAAATTTCACCTTCTAAAAAACCATCTTTATGAAAATTATCAGAAATAACAAAAACAGAAATTTCTTTTGTAAAATAATCTAAAATATCCATTCGTTTCAATTTCAAAAGATTTTCTTCACTATAATGAATAACAGAAGATTTTAATCCATTCTTGGTCATTTGAAAATAAACCAACTCTAAAATCTTTTGTTCCACAACATTCAAATCAATTCCTTTTGAAAAATCTTGCAATCCCTTTAAAACATCCAACACTCTTTTTCGATAAACTAATGGAAAATCTCCTAAACGAAAAACATCAGTAAAAGCTTTTACTTGCCCAATATAATAACCACTTTCATCTTCTTGAGTTTTGTATCCAATAGAAAAAAGAACTTCATCATCTTCTAAAAAACTTTTCAAAGTATTAATATTCTCTTCCTTATAAATTGGCATAATAAAATCTTTGTTTGGTATTTCAAAAAATAAAGTTTTATAAAATTTCATTCAGAATCACCTAAAAAAATTATATCATAAAGAAATAAACGAAAAAATTGATATAATTTAAATTTACAAAAAGTTAGCAAAAAATAACAATATTTATATAAAACAAAAAGAAAACCTCGAAAACTTTTGTTTCGAGGATTGAACTATATAATTCTTAACGTTTACTAAATTGTGGAGCACGACGTGCTTTCTTAAGTCCATATTTTTTACGTTCTTTCACACGTGGATCTCTAGTAATCATACCTGCAGCTTTTAAAATTTTACGATAAGAATCATCTCTTGATTGATCCGTATTGGCATCAAATTCCATCAATGCTCTTGCAATTCCTAAACGAATTGCTCCGGTTTGTCCAGAGAATCCTCCACCTTTAACGGTAACCATAATATCAAAACGATTTTCATTATTTGTTAAAACCAAAGGTTGTTTTAAATCCATTACTAAAGTTTGGTAAGGCATATAATCATTAACATCAACACCATTAACAATAATATTTCCTGTTCCACTTGTTAAAGTAACTTGTGCACTTGATTGTTTTCTACGACCAGTAGCTTTCCAACATTGTTTTGCCATGAAACACACCCTCCTAATCTATTTTAAGCTCGATAGGTTGTTGAGCTGTATGTTTATGATTTCCATCACGATAAACAAACAACTTCTTACCCATAGCTCTTCCAAGTCTATTATGAGGAAGCATTCCCTTAATAGCTCTCTCCATCATTTCTTCTGGATAATTATTAATCATAGTTTTTGCATTTCTCTCACGAAGTCCACCTGGATATCCACTATGATTATAATACATCTTATCATTTAACTTATTTCCAGTTAAAACAACTTTATTTGCATTAATAACAATAACATAATCTCCACAATCAACATAAGGCGTATAAGTTGGTTTATGTTTTCCTCTTAAAATAGTAGCAACTTTAGTAGCAACACGACCAAGAGGTAATCCAGTTGCATCAATTACATACCATTTACGTTCAATATTTTCTTTCTTTTGTAAAAATGTGCTCATAAATATTTCCTTTCATCGTTTTTCAATAACTTAACTTTCCCAAGGTCAAATAATTCAAAAACAAATAAAATGTACCGATTAAAATTATATGCGACAACAAGGAAATTGTCAAACAATAAATAACAATATAAAAAAAATTTCTATTCAAAACTTCGATTTCGTTTATAATATTCCAAATTCAAAAAATCTACAGTATTTTCAACAGAATGATTAACATTTCCTAATTTAGAAAATTGATCCATAGATAAATATAAAGAAGTATAATCATCTATTCTTTCTAAAATATACTTAAGATTACTAGATTCCATTTGTAAAAATAATAATAAATCCTGATAATTTTGAATACTTAACGATTTTTTAGTCCGTAACAATTCCTGAAACATTTGCGTTAACCATTCATAATCAGAAGCCGAATTTAAAGATTTTGTTATATCCACAATCACTTTATAAAATAAAGAAAATTGATTCTTTAAAAAAGATGGCATCGGATCAATATCATAAACGTCACTTGCTATATATTCATCTTTGGCCAAAACCAAACAATTATAAATACATTTTAATACATTTGGATCTTTCACATTTGCCAATGCCAATAAAAATTCATTTCTTCCAGGAAAATCTCGATGAATCATATGACATATTTTCACATAATATGGAGCAAGAAAAATATTAAAGGAAGAACTAATAAAAAAATATAAAACCGCCCCTACTTCATAATAAAAATCATTTTTGGCATACTGAATATACTTTTCAAAATGTTCTCTAAAATACTTGGAAAGATCAGCATATTGAGTTTGAAAATAAGACTGAACCACTTCTGGATCTTTATGTTCTTGAAAAAATCTAAAATACATATCCGAAGATATTACTAAATCAGGTAATTTAGAAACAGCACTAGACATCGAATTCAAAAGCATTGCTATCTTTTGCATCTCTGGAATTTGAAAAAAATCTGGATTACTAAGAAAATACGAACCAAATAATCTTTGAAACAAAGAAAAATCATAATGAATTTGTTCAATCATAAAACGATATATTTCTTCATTTCCATTATTATTATTATTCTCTATAACTAATTTTTTTAAATCTAAAACATTCAATTTAATTCACCTCATAATCAATTTTTTTTAAATAAAGCCCACAACTTGGAGCAGTGGAAAAACGTCGTACATCACAATCTTTTTGTAATGCATGCAAAACTTCACAAACCTCACGTTTTCCTCTTCCAACATCAAGCATAGCACCAACTAAATTTCTCACCATATAGCGATAAAAACTTTTTCCTACAAAGGTTATATCTAAAAAGTCCCCATTTTGAACCATACAAGCATCATAAATAATAGCATTAAAATGTTCACGTTCTCCGCTTACAAACATCTCAAAATCATGAACTCCTATAAACAAAGACAAAACTTCTATCATCTTAGCAATTTGAAGTGGATAAGAACATTCATAACAATAATCAGCTAACAATGGATTATAAACACCCAAATATATCCGATATTGATATGTTTTTTGAACTACAGAAAAACGGGCATGAAAATCAGAAGATACTTCTCTACACTCCATAATATAAATATATGGAGCAATCCTTTTATTTAACACCTCTCGAAGTTTATCAGAAGAAAAATTAGATTCCATATCAAAATGAGCACATTGTTCATAAGCATGAACTCCTCGATCAGTCCTTCCAGCACCTTTCAAAATTATAGGACCATTACCAATTTGAGACAATGCATGTTCAATCACATTTTGTACTGAATTCTGATTAGGCAATCTTTGAAAACCATAAAATTTGCTTCCATCATAAGAAAAACGTATAAAATATCGCATAAAAACTCCTTTTAACTAACACTTCGATAAATTGCTTTCAATAATTCCTTTTGATCAACGTAATGATTCATTACAATTCCCCTCTTATTTAGAAACTTCACAAAAGAAATAATTTGAGGCATTTGAACATAATGATACAAATTATCATCATAAAAATCCTGAATTTGTTCATAACATTGTTCAGTAAATAAAAAACATTGCGACTTCATCCCAAGTAAAAAAGATACATCATTCGTAACCAATAAAATACACTTATTATATTTTGTTAACTTAAGAAATAATTTTCGATAATAAGCACGATTTTTTTCATAAAAGCCTTTTTCAAAATTCACAAACACAAAAGTATCTGATTGATACATTAACCCTTCTACAAAACGTACTTTCTTAATTTCAGTTTTTGATAAATTTTTTAAATTTGTATCAACTACAATTGGATCCAATAATGCAATTCGACAAGCATCACGAAATTTACTCTCTGTATAATTAGAAAAATATTTTCGAAAATAATTTCCAACTTTAATATTTTTTGTAAAAGGAGTATCTAAAACATAACATACTTTTTTATTACTTTTAAATTTTTGAAAAGAACCTGAAAAATTTAAAAAAGAAACAATTTTTCCTGGTTCAATAAAATTCTTTAATTTTATTTCCATACCTTACTTCTCAACTCCTTAAAATTACAACAAATATCTGTAATCAATTCATAACTGATTAATTGCAAAGACAAATCAACTATAAAAGGCAAAGAATATCCCAAACGTTTCATTATTTTTTCCTCTTTTAATACTTTTAAAGTAGAACCTTCAAGCAAAATACCATCACGTCCTAAAACTACAAGATAAGGAAAAAATAAAACATCTTCCATCGAACTTGTTACATAAAATAAAGTAATACCATATTTTAAAGCCATTTGAAAAAATAGTTCACGATCTTCCAAAGATAATATATGTAAAAAATCATCGACAAATAAAAAACGAGGACACTGAAAAAGATATTTACATAAACAAACCTTTAACTGATATACTTCATTTAATTTTAAAACAGAATACGAATAATTTTTTAACTTCAAAAAATTTTGTAAATCTTGTTGAAATACACGATCCATATTTTTAATATTTAAGTATTCATAAATCGAAATATCATCTTCTAAATGAAAATCTAAAATGACTTCACATGGTTCATCACATAAAATAGATCCTGTATAAGAAATTTCATTTTTAACCATTTTTAAAAGCGAAGATTTTCCAGAAGCCTCTGATCCAATCAGACATACAGGAATTCCTTCGATAAAATTAAAATTAAAATTAGAAAAAATCCATCTTTTCTTATAATTTAAACCGACATCTAAAAAATGAATTTGCTTTGCCATAACATCACTTCAGCATATATTCTAATAGAAAAGAGAAAAAAAAGAAAGATTTATTCACTTAATTTGTAGAATTTGGAATTTTAATAATAATTTCATTTGGTAAAGAATACATATATTTCTCTCGGGCATATCTGGCAACATAATTTACATCATGTAACTTAGTAACCTCAGACTTTAAAGATTCCTCTTCACTTAACAATACTTCATGCTTTTCATTTAAAGACAAAATTTGTTGTTTATTAGAGACAATTTGTACCCAATCTTGAAAAATAGTACCCACAAAATAACTAACAACTAAAACCAATACACAAAATAATACACAAAGACGACGTTTTGCAAATTTTTTTGTAGATACCCTTCTTTTCATTCTATCACCTTATTATTTCGAATTATACCACGAAAATTTCAATCTTTCAATGAGATGACAAAACTTTACAATTTATTGATATATTATTTAGGAAATAATTTCTTAGAAAAATTAAATAATTTGAAGCGTTTTTTAATCAAAGAAGTAATTTTTCCTTCCAAACAATAACCAACCAACGTAACTATAACAAAATAAATATGGATAACACCATTATTTAAATAATACATAATTAAAACATAAAATAGCGAAACATCTAAAATAAACAAAAAAGTTAAAACATAACGAGGAACTTTTTTTAAATGAGATACCATTTCATAATGATAATGACTTGCAAAGGAAAAACAAATACCAAACAAAAAAGATAATAAAAAAGATAATAATTGAATAGAATTATTCATTATTTAAATAACTTAGCAAAGATAGATTCTTCTTTTGCCTTTTCCTTATTTTCTAAATAATTAAAACTATTTATTTTCCCTTTAATTCGAACATTTCCATCATGAGTATCCAATCTTAATATTTCTAACCCTTCCCCCTTTAAAAGTAAGATACCCATTGTAGTTTCTAATAAAAACTCTTCATGATCAAAACTACTTATTTTTTTTATACCAGTTAAATAGATTTGTCTACGATCCATTATTTTTACTTCATGATTACTAGTAATAATTTCTTCGATATTTTTATCCACTTTTATTTCCTCCTACCAAACTATATGTAAAAAGAAATTTAAATATGAAAAAAACTAGTTATGAAACTAGTTTAGGCAAAATATCTTATTCAGCTTCTTCACTTTTATTATATTCAGCAAAAATAGCTTCTTCAAACATTTTACGTACATCAGGATTAATTGGATGAGCTATATCTCTATAATCACCAGTAGCAGTCTTTCTGCTAGGCATTGCAATAAATAACCCATTATCTCCTTCAATAATACGAATATCATGAATAGCAAACGAATCATCAATAAGAACAGATGCTATCCCTTTCATTCTAGAGCCTTCTTTTTCAATTTTACGAACGCTAACTGATGTAATTTTCATAGTTACACTCCTTCTAAAGTTCTTATAAACTCAAATATATCATATAGCAATAATCACTCGAAATCAATAGCTTTTACAAATACTTTACTTGAACTTCACCAGTAATCACATCCACATAATTAAAACTCTTTTCTGTATCATTTACTAAAACAGTAAAAATATAGGGATACATTTTCGATAAAGTTCCAATAAAATACTCCGTTTTATTTCTTAATCCAAACACAGATACCTCTATTTTTTCATTTAAATGCTTTCTCATTTGCTCTTTAACAACCTCAATATTCAAAACCAATTCCCCTTTCATCTAGGATAGCCAACATACATCAAACCATGACAACGTAAACCACCCATTCCATCTTTTCCATATTTCGTCTTATCAAGAAGTTCTACCAAATCTATTTGCTTATCACGTTCACTAGTAGCAAGTACAGAAGCAATAATAGCTGGATCCAAAGCATGAATATTCACCCGTTTTGGACTAGAAGCAAAATTTGCACCTGCTTTAATTAACTCTTCATAATTACTTTGACATGCTCCTGCAATAATTACTAATTTTTCATGACTTTTTTCAAACTTTCTAGCTTCCTTCACGGCTTTAATAAAGTTTTCAGTATTCTTATAATTTCTTAAATCATGAATATCTCCATTTTTTTTAAAAGAATCATGTCCTGTAATAATAACTATATCTGGTTGATACTCTAATAACATCATATGAATTTTTGAAGCTATATCAGTTTCACTAATTTTTTTCCCCACAGCAAAAACTTTATTTTTACGATAAAATTTAAGACATCTTTCCAAATACTCACTATCTCCATCAATATGTAGAACTTTTCCAGGTAAATAGAAAAAATCTCCTCGCATTAAACTCTCATCATCCAACAAAGATTCTTCTGAAATTTCATCTTCTTCCTTTGGAAGTACTGTCAAAACTAAATCATCCATTACACTATCAGCATACAAACGAACATCTACACCTTTTAAATAGCAAACATTGCCCTTTATATTAACAACTTTAAAAATGGTATCGTTTTGATAACTATTGCGAGTAACATAAGCACCTTTTTTAATTTCCACAACATCACCAATACAATATATGACAAAAAAAAAAGAAATATTACGAATTCAATACTTCAAATAACTTTAAAAATTGCTGTGAACTAATTTCTTCCGCTCGAACATTCGTTGACAAACTTTCCGATTCTAGAAACTTCTCTATTTTATCCCAGTCATAAGATTTTAAATTATTTTTCAAAGTTTTTCTTTTATTACCAAAACAAATTTTCAAAAATGAAAAATATTTTTTAGTATCAATAACAGGGGTATCTTTTTTTTCAAAGCAAACAACTGCACTATCTACATTAGGTACTGGTTGAAAACAATTTCTAGATACCTCAAATAGTTTAGAAACAGAGAAATAATAATTTAAATAAACTGTAAAAAATCCATATTGTTTAGAATGCACTTCTGCACAAAAACGTTCTGCCACTTCTTTTTGAACAAGTAATACAATCTTTTCAAAATTTAATTGAGATGAAATCAAATGTTCAATAATAGGAGTTGTTATATAATATGGAATATTCGCAACTACATAAAGATTTTGATAAACAATATCTTTTAAATCTAAAGATAAATCTCGACTTAAAAAATCATCAAAAATTACATTAGAGGTAATATTTTTAAGAATGGAAATCATTCTTTTATCTATTTCATATCCCAAATAATGACATCCTTTTAAAAGAAGGTGTTTCGTTAATGCTCCCTGTCCTGGACCAATTTCCAAAATTAGATCATTCAAATCAGGAGAAATTGTCTGAGCTATGTTTTGTAACACTTGTTCATCTTTTAAAAAATTTTGTCCTAAACTTTTTTTTGCAGAAATTTCCATGAAATCACCATCCTAACCGTATCAAAAAAACAATAAAAAAACAAGATTAGTTTGACCAACCTTGTCTTAAAATATCATAAGTAATAGATTTTCTTCCAACATAATGACGAGCAAAATATTCATTTGGAGTTAACAAATCCAAATCATTGCCGAGAACACCTCGATCCAAAACAATTGCAATAATTGGATCCTGAGATAATGAAGATAGCCCAAATCTTACAATAGTTCCACATGGCAAATTTTTGCTGGAAGCAACAATTCGAACAGTCCCATAAACAGGATCTGGATACGTATCCGTTCCATCTTTAATATAATAACTAGGTTTACAAGAAAGTGTTCCTCCACACAAAGGACAATCTGCATTATAACCTGTTAAATCTCCAGTATAAGTATCTTTTGCACTATAAAGATCATTTCGAATATCTTCTTCTAATTTCATAGCCATCGTTGATAAATTAATCGTTCGATTAGTGGCATCGCTTGTAGTACGTAGTTCAAAAGAATTACAACTCGATTTTGCTACAAACAACATGATTACAATAATACAAGCACGAATCATTTGGGATGCCTTTATTTTACGTAAAAACCCCAAAACTTTTCACCTCAAATCATGAAAATATCGTACCACAATTACTCTATTTTGTCAAAAACCTCAAAGATATTATCATTGGTAACTTTTTCTACTTGACTTAAAGAAATTTGCATTTCCTTCGCAATAAATTCAGCAATATTATAAATATATTTCGGATGATTTTGAGTTCCTCGGAAAGGATGAGGAGTCAAATAAGGACTATCCGTTTCCAATATAATGTAAGGAAAAATTTCTGGTAAAATTTCTTTCAACTTACAATTTTTGAAAGTAATGACTCCATTAATTCCTAACTTATATCCCATTTCAATATAAGTTTTTGCTACCTCTAAACTTCCAGAAAAAGAATGTATCACACCACGAACGGAATAGTTTTTTAAAATTTCAATAGTATCTTCTGTTGCATCCCGAGAATGAATAACAACTGGCAAATGATATCGTTCCGCTAACTTTAATTGTTGTTCAAATAATTGTTTTTGTTCCTCTTTATTTTCTTTAGTGTAATGATAATCTAAACCAATCTCTCCAATTCCTAAAATTTTCTTATTATTCAAACTTTTTTCCAACAATTCTAAATCTTTAGATTCATATTGTAAAACTTCCTCTGGATGAATCCCTAGTACACCATAACAAAAAGAAAAGCGAGATAATATAGAAAGTACTTCTGCATTACTTTTTGCATCACAACCACTCACTATAAAATTTGTTACACCAAATAATTTAGACTCCTCAATCACTTTCTCAATATTTTCATAATATTCTTCATATAAATGACAATGTGTATCCCAAAAATTCATAAAAACCTCTATTTTTCTACTGCAATTCTTTGAAATAATACTTTAGGTTCTAATACTTGATACTCCAAATGTTCTAAATACGTTAAAGTCCTCTCATTTATATTTAATTGTTTCAAAATTTCTTCACTTGTCTCAGGCATAAACGAACTCAAGAAAAGAGCACAAACACGTATTGCTTCTAATAAATGATATAAAATAGTTTGCAAACGATCCTGTTTTGTTTCATCTTTTGCTAATACCCAAGGCATTGTTTCATCAATATATTTATTACTTCTACGTAAAACATCAAAAATTGCATCAATAGCTTTTCCAATTTCCAAATGATCCATTTTTTTAGAAACACATTCATCTAATTGATTAATATTATTAATAAAATCTACATCCATCGTATCCAATATATTTTTATTTATAATACAACCATTAAAATATTTTTGGGCCATCGAAATAGTACGATTTACAAGATTTCCTAAAACATTAGCTAAATCTCCATTAATTCGTTCTATGATTAACTCATCAGTAATATTTCCATCATTCGCATAAGGAATTTCATGAAGAACATAATAACGAATTGCATCTACACCATATTTATCTACTAAATCATCCGCATACATAACATTTCCTTTACTTTTACTCATCTTATCATTATTCATCAAAAGCCAAGGATGTCCAAAAATTTTCTTTGGTAATGGTAAATCAAGTGCCATCAAGAAAATTGGCCAATAAATCATATGAAAACGAATAATATCTTTCCCTATTAAATGCAAATCTGCTGGCCATATTTTTTGAAATTCAGCAGTTTGAGAATCAACATCATATCCAATATTTGTAATATAGTTTGTAAGTGCGTCCAACCAAACATAAACTACATGTTTTGGATCCATTGGAACCTTTACTCCCCAATCAAACGATGTACGCGAAACACACAAATCTTGAAGACCAGGTTGAATAAAATTATTATAAATTTCATTCTTACGTGATTCTGGTTCTATAAAATCTGGGTGAGATTCAATATAATCTTCTAATTTTTTCTGATATTTAGACATTCTAAAAAAATAAGCATCCTCACTTTTATTTGTTACTTCTCTCCCACAATCTGGACACTTTCCTTCGATTAATTGACTATCTGTAAAAAAAGATTCACATGGAACACAATATAATCCTTCATACTTTCCAAGATAAATATCATCTTGTTGAAACAATTTTTCAAAAATTCTCCCAACTACTTTTTCATGATGAGCATCCGTCGTACGCACAAAACGATCATAAGAAGTATTCATAACATCCCAAATATTTTTTATTTCCCGGGAAATATTATCACAATATTCTTGAGGAGTTAAGCCATTTTCTAAAGCTTTCTGAGCTATTTTTTCTCCATGTTCATCTGTACCTGTTTGAAAATAAACATCATAACCTTTCAAACGTTTAAAACGGGCAATTGCATCTGCAAGAACAATTTCATAAGTATTACCAATATGTGGCTTAGCAGAAGTATAAGCAATTGCTG
>CAOKLK010000004.1 GCA_948469295.1 uncultured Mycoplasmatota bacterium | reverse complement strand
ACTGTTGCAGTTGTATAATATTTTAGATAATTTGTGAAACTGATTAGTCCTTCTGTTCCATAAGTTGCTCCTAACACACCTATTAAAACGGATCCAAATGTTGTGGTAAAAGCAGTCATATCATCTAAATTTGCTTTTCTAATAATGCTAATTAGAAATGGAATGAATAGGAATATTACAAAAATATTCGTTGTAATTGAAGTAAATCCTGCAATTAATATAGAAGTTATTGTTAAGAAAATAATTTCATGATTTTTGATTTTATTGGCAAGATTTCCTACTAATTTTTTATATCCATCCATGGTCGTTAAAACTCCATAGAAAGCTCCAACTGCTAACACAAATAGAATTTGTTGTAAGAAGAAACTTACACTCATCATTCCAGCTAGAAATAAATCTGCAAATCCGGTTCTTTTGATTTCTCCTACTACTGAACCACCTTGATAAATACCACTTGGTACAATCCAAGTTAATACTAAAGTAAAAACTATTGCTATTAATGTTAATTTTACCAAATCGTGTTTTTCAAAAAACTTTTTCACTATGCACCTCCTTCTAACAAATTATATCACGTATCAACTTTCGAATAAAAGCTTTTTATGTTGTTTTTTTATGAAACATTTGTGAAATTATATCGTTTTTTGGAGTTTTTTAGTTTGTTTCTTCTTGATTTATTTTGGTTTCTTTTGGTCGCATTAAGGGGAATAAAATAACATCTTTGATATTTTCACTATTGGTTAGTAGTTGTATTAACCGATCAATTCCCATTCCCCAACCACTAATTGGAGGCATTCCCATTTCCATTGCTTCGATGTAATCATAATCCATTGACATAGCTTCTTCGTCTCCATTGGCTTTTAATTTGGCTTGTTCTAATAAACGTTTTTCTTGTTCTTGGGGATCTACTAATTCGGAATAGGCATTGATAATTTCTGCTCCGTTAATTACTAATTGGAAGCGATCGACAACGTTTGGATTATCATCATTTGCTCTTGCAAGTGGAGATAATTCGGTTGGGTGTTTGATTAAGAATATAGGATTTATGATATGTGGTCTTGCAACTTTTTTGTATAGTTGGTCAACTAAGTTTCCATATCCTAAATTTTCTAATGGAGTTTCTGATTCTATCACAAGTTTTTCTTCTTTAATTTTGGTAAGTAAAGTTTCTTTGGTATTATAAATATCAATGTCGATGTCGATATATTTTAATATTAAGTCTCGAAAAGATACTTTTTCCCATTCTCCACTTAAATCTACCATTTTGTCTCCTACTTGGATTTGTAATGTTCCAAAGATTTTTTGAATGATTGTTTGTAACATATTTTTTAAGAAGATCATATTATCTTCATAATTTAGGTAAGCTCCATATCCTTCAATCATGGTAAAGTCTTGAAGATGGGTTTGATCAATTCCTTCATTTCTAAAGCATCTTGCTATTTCAAATACTTTGGTAAAACCTCCCACTATAGCTCTTTTTAAGTAGGTTTCTGGAGCAATTCTTAAGTATAAATCGATGTCTAGGGCATTGTGGTGGGTAATAAATGGTTTGGCAATCGCACCACTTGCTTTGTTGTTTAAAACAGGAGTTTCAATTTCAATGTAATTATTTTCATCTAAAAAGTTTCTTAGCTCTCTAATAAATTTTGAACGGAATAGAAATGTTTTTTTGGATTCTTCATTGGTTATTAAATCAATAAAACGATTTCGATAGATGGTTTCTATATCTTCTAAACCATGAAATTTTTCTGGAAGGGGTTTTAGGGCTTTTCCTAAAAATTCAAATTGATTGACACGAATGGTTTTCTCTCCAGTATGGGTTGTAAATACTTCTCCTTCTGCTCCAATAAAATCTCCTAAATCAAAATTTTCTTTGAAAAATGCATATCTTTCTTCTCCCACTACATCAATTTTAATGGATAGTTGAATTCTTCCTTCGATATCTCCAATGGTTAAAAAGGCCATTTTCCCCTTTTTACGCATTAGAATAATTCTTCCTGCTACTTTAATATTTGTCATTCCATCTTCTAATTCCATAGCTTCTTTGATACTTTTATTTGTTTCAAATCTTTCAGGATAAGCATTGGGAATGTTTTTTAATTTTTCTCTTCTTACTAATTCTTGTTCTGTAAATTCTCTCATTTTTCATCACCTTTCTTTAAATAAAAAAAGCAAGAATCCTCCAAAGGACGAATTCTTGCTTATAATCCGCGGTACCACCTTAGTTCATGTATTTCATGCTCTTTGTTTCTGTAACGTAGAAATGACGGAAACGCTCCCATATCTTTTTTCAGATAATAAGGCTTCGTAAGTTTCACCTAAGTCTTACGTCTCTTTTCTAAGCTTTTTTATTATCCTACTTTTTATTTTCAACGCGTTTTATGCATTTAATATACAAATTTTTTTTTCATTTGTCAATTTGTTTCTTTTTCAATTATTGTCTTCTTGTAAAGAGTTATAAATTTTTTGCCATTGTTCTTCGTTCCAAATTTCTATTCCGAGTTCCTTGGCTTTGGTTTCTTTGCTTCCTGCTTTGTCTCCGACGATTACTACATCGGTTTTACTACTCACAGAGCTACTTGCACTTCCTTGATAGTTTTCTATTAAACTTTCGATTTCGTCTCTTCCCATAAAGGAAATTGTTCCTGTTACAACAAAGCGTTTGCCACTAATTAATTCATGATATTTTTCTTCGGGGCCTAAATATTTGGTATTGAGTCCTAATTCTTTTAAATTGTCGATAAGTTCTAGGTTGTCCACATTTTCAAAAAAATCATGAATGTTTTTGGCAAGGATTGGTCCAATATCTTTGATTGCTTTTAGATCATTTTCACTTTGCATTATTAGAGTATCTATAGTTTTGAATTTTTTTGATAATAATAATGCTGTTTTATCTCCTATTCCTTCGATTCCTAATCCAAATAAAAGTTTTTCTAAACTATTTTTTTTGCTTTCTTCGATAGCAGTAAGTAAGTTATCTATACTTTTTTTGCCATATCCTTCTAATTCTTGAAGATCTTTCCTATGTTGATCAAGATGATAAATATCTGGAATGTTTTTGATAAATCCTACATTGAAAAAATCTTCGATTATTTTTTCTCCTAATCCCTCAATGTTCATTGCTTTTCTTTCACAAAAATGAATTAACCCTTCAATTTGTCTGGCTGGACATTTGGGATTCATACAATAATGATCGACTTGTCCTTTCTTTTTTTCTAGAATACTATCACAGATTGGACAATTGGTAATCATTTGAAAATTTATTTCATTTCCTGTTCTTCTTTCTTTTTTGGCTTCTACTACTTCAGGAATAACATCTCCAGCTTTTCGAATGGAAACGATGTCTCCAATTTTTAAATTTTTTTCGATTACGTAATCTTCATTGTGAAGGGTTGCTCTTTTAATGGTCGATCCCATGACTATTACTGGTTCTAGTATAGCATTCGGAGTGATTCTTCCGGTTCTTCCGACAGTAAAAATAATATCTGTTAGTTTGGTTAATACTTCTAGAGCTGGAAATTTGTATGCAATTGCCCATTTGGGATGTTTGGAAGTAAATCCAAGTTTTTCTTGCATCTCTAAATCATTTACTTTGATCACTACGCCATCTATGTCATATGGAAGATATGGTCTTTTTTCTTGATATTCTTCTATAAATTCTAATATTCCAGTGACATCTTTGACTAAGCGATTGGCTGGATTTATTTTGAATCCTAATTTTTGCATAAATTCTAAAGATTCATATTGGGTTTTTATTCCATAATCGATTGGATTTGGTAAATGATAAATCCAAGTATCTAATTTTCTTTCTGCTGCTATTTTAGAATCTAATTGCCGAATGGATCCTGCAGCTGCATTTCGACAATTTTGAAAAAGGGGAAGATTTTTTTCGGCTCTTTTTTGATTTAATTGTGCCAGGATTTCTTTTCCTAAATATATTTCTCCCCGAACTTCAATATCAATTTTTTCTTTTAATTTTAATGGTAAAGTTCGAATGGTTTTGACATTATGAGTGATATCTTCTCCAATGGATCCATCTCCTCTTGTGGCCCCTGTTAAAAGAACTCCATCTTCATAATGAAATGATCCACTTAACCCATCTATTTTTAATTCACAAACATATTCGGGATGAAATCCACTCTTTTTGATACGTTCATCAAATTCTTTGATTTCTTCTTCATTAAAAACATCTGGTAAAGAGAGCATCGGTATTCTGTGTTTGATTTTATTAAATTTATCAATGACTTCTCCCCCTACTCTTTTCGTTGGAGATGTCGAACTGGCAAATTCTGGATATTCTTTTTCTAATTCTTCTAATTCTCTCATGTATTTATCAAATTCTTGATCGGTTATACTAGGATTTGCTAATACATAATATTCATAATTTGCTTTTTCTAAAATACTGGTTAATTCGATAATTCTTTGGTTTATTTCATTTTTCATAGAGTTCCTCTTTCTTAATTCCAGAGATGTGTTTTATATTCTCCATTTTCTTTCCGTTTTTTTATTTCTTCTTTTACTAATTGTAAATCTTCTTTGTAAGTCATACCTAACCATACCCCATTTGATGTTTGATATTTTAATGTAATTGAATTTTGTTTTAAACAATCTCTTAAAAATTCAGAAATTAAACATTCACAATTTTCTAAATTATCTTTATTTTCATTTAAAAACTTTATAAAGTATTGTTCTAATAATGGAAAAATATCTTTTTGAAATCCAAACATGTTCATAGAAACTGGATGGGTATTTTTTATTTCAAATTCTGGTTCTCCATCTAATGGTTTAGCTATGGTTTTGTTATTTTCATATCCAATATTACACTCAATAATATCTTTTACTTTGTCATTTTCTAAATATAATACTCCTCTTTTTACAAATCCATATGGACTATCTACTTTATTAAAAGGATATGGTATGGAAATCTGTTCTTTGGAATTTTGATTATTTCTTAGAAATTCTGCAACTATTTTATAGGAATCATATCCATAAAAGTCATCGGCATTGATAATTGCAAATGGACCATCAATTATATTTTTGGTTGCTAATATTGCATGAACAGTTCCCCAAGGTTTGGTTCTATTTTCTGGAATTTGAATGGAATTTGGCAAATCGTCGATTTTTTGATATACATAAGAAACGTCTATTTTGTTTTCTAGTCTCTTTCCAATGGTTTCTTTGAAATCTTCATAATTTTCTTCTTTGATAATAAATACAACTTTGTTAAATCCTGTTTGAATGGCATCATAAATAGAGTAGTCTATTAAGAAGTTGTTGTCATCATCAATTGGAGTAATTTGTTTTAAACCTCCAAATCCTGATCCCATTCCTGCGGCCATTACGACAAGGGTTATGTTATTCATAAATTTGTTTCCTCTCTACATTTTTTTGATACTTTTGTGATTTTTCATTAATTTTCGAACGCCAAAGTTTTTGGCAAATGCTATGGTTACGATGGTTTTATCTACGGATATTACGACTCCACGTCCATAAGTGGTATGCATAACAACATCTCCATTTTGGTATTCTACTGTACCTTCTTGATACATTTCTTCTTTTTTTATTATTTTTTCTTCTTTGATACTATTATTGTTCATTTCTAACAAATTATTATCTATTTCTTCTATGAATCTACTTGGAGGGTTTGTGGTATCTCTTCCATATAACATTCTTCTTTTGGCGTTAGTGAGAAATAGTAGTTTTCTTGCTCTTGTGATTCCGACATACATTAGTCTTCTTTCTTCTTCAATTCCATCTTTTTCTGCTAATGCATTGGCATGGGGAAAGATACTTTCTTCCATTCCTGCTAAAAAAACAACATCAAATTCTAATCCTTTGGCACTATGAATGGTCATTAATGTAACGACATCTTCAAATTCTTTGTGTTCAGTTATGTCAGCAATTAAACTAATTTCTTCTAAGAAATCTCCTAAATTTACTGATCCCGTTTGACTTTCAAAAGATGCAGTAATACTTTTAAATTCCATTAAGTTATCCAAGCGAAGTTCACTTTCTAAGGATGGATCATCTTCTAATTCTTTTTTCATTCCTGTTTTTTCTAAGATGCAATCAATTAATTCCGTTAAAGATAAGCTTTCACTTTCTTTTTGGATTTCGAGAATTAAATTTTTGAATTCTAATTCTTTTCCGGTTGTGATTGCATCAAACATACTGATTCCTTGTTCCAAAGCTTTCGATTCAATATTAGCTATTGTTGTAATCCCTATTTTTCGTTTTGGAACGTTGATTACTCTTCTTAAAGATATTTCATCATGAGGATTTAAGATCAGTCTTAAGTAACAAATTAAGTCTTTGATTTCTTTTCTACTATAAAAATAATAGCTTCCTACTACTTTATAAGGAATACTTGATTTTAAAAATTGTTCTTCTATGGCTCTTGCTTGAGCATTGGTACGATAAAATACAGCAATGTCTTTTTTTTGATAACCTTCTTCGATTAAATGTTTTATTTGTTCTATTATTAAAGTTACTTCATGTTTTTCATCATAACTTCTTAAATACTTTAATTTTACGCCTTCTCCATTGTTACTTCGTAAGTTTTTTTCTTTTCTTTCTAAGTTATTTTTGATTACAGAATTGGCAGCATCTAAAATCATTTTTGTACTTCGATAATTTTCTTCTAAGGGTATTACTTTGGTATTTTGATAATCTTTTTCAAAGTTCAATATATTTCGAAAATTGGCTCCTCGAAACATATAGATGGATTGATCTGGATCTCCCACTACAAATAAATTTTGATATTTTTTGGCTAATAGTTTTGTAAGTTTGTATTGTACTTCATTGGTATCTTGATATTCATCAATTAAAATATATTTGTATTTTTCTTGATAATGCTCTAAAATATCGCTATTTTTTTGAAACAATTCTACTGGTAATGATAATAAATCATCAAAATCTACAGAATTATTTTTTTTCATTCTTTTTTTGTATTCAAAATAGACTTCGGTGGCAATTTTTTCTGGTTCACTTGTTAGAAATTTATTAATTTCGCCTTCATTTAACATTTCATTTTTGATAAAACTAATACGATTTCTTATGTAACTTGGAGCACATTCTTTTGGATCATAACCTTTTTCTTTGAGGATTTTTTTGATAATGCTTAGCACATCATCACTATCGATGATGGTAAAGTTTTTTTCTAGTCCTAATGCTTCATAGTTTTCTCGAATCACTCTTAATCCAAATGAGTGAAAGGTTCCTACAAAGGCTTGGTTATCTGGAACCATGATGTTTAAACGATCTCGCATTTCTTTGGCAGCTTTGTTGGTAAACGTAATTGCTAAGATATTATATGGACTGACTCCGTTTTCTATTAAATAAGCAATTCTTGTTGTTAGTACTTTGGTTTTTCCAGATCCTGCTCCTGCTATTACTAAGCAAGGCCCTTCTTTATGTAACACTGCTTCTTTTTGGGCAGCATTTAAATTATTTAGATACTCCATTATTCATCAACCTTCCCTCTTTATTATAACAGAAGCAAAAAAAAAACAAAAGAATGGTTTCTATTGTTTTTTATTTTTCACAAGTGGTTCCAATAGATTCGTAGGCACTTCTTAAATCATCGATGTTGATTTTACCGTCTTTGATTAAAGCTCCATTTGCAGAATCAATTTCCATTAATTTATCTGTATCAATTTGAGAATAATCAATTTCAGTTACACTTGTTAGAGTATTCCCATCAATAGACACTTCATAATTATAATGTTCTACATCTTTATATGGTGAATATGTTGCTTCTACTGTTTTTTTATAAGTTTCTAATATGTCTTTTGATTCACTGATAATTTTTTCTGTTGACGAAACTTTATTTACGGTATTTTTCGTGTATTCTACTTCATAACGTAATTCGACTTTCATGCCATTTTGATTTGCATTTCTTGTACAAACCATAGTTTTTGTTTTTCCTGAACAACCTGTTGCAAATAATAAACAAATTCCTACTAAAATTATAATTTTTTTCAATTTTCTCACACCTTTTCTTGTTTTAATATATCAAATTTTTCTTTTCATTTAAAGTCCTATTTTTGAAATTTTTTACAAAATTATTATGGGAATTAAAAAAATCTCTTTTTGAGACTTCTTTATAAATATTCTATAATTGCGACATTTTTTTCTAATTTATCCACAAGATCTTCTCGATCGTATTTATTAAATATTTCAACAAAATTGCTATTGTCTAATAAAAATAAATCATAGTATTCTAAGAAGATATCTCGATAATTTTTCACCCCTAATTCGATTAAGAAATTCAAATTTGACGCTACTAATTTTCTACTTTTATGAATAGAATCTAACATGACACCAGATGCATTTTCATTTAAGTAATTGATTTGGTCTTCTGTGAAATCTAATTTCGTTAAAAATTTCATTCTTACATACCTCCTATTCCATTTAGAGTTACGTATTTTCCTGATGAAATTTCTTTTAGTCTAATGTCTTTTACTAGTTCTTGAGGATTGGAACGATAGATGTCTAATTTAGCATTATTTTCTGATATGACATTTTGAATGTCTTCTAAATTAAATTCTAAGACTCTTAATCCATAATAACTATATACTGGTATTTCATTTTGTTTTAAGATATTTACTTTTTCTTCTAAATCTTCTTTGATAAACGCATTTAAAATTGTTAATTGATTTTTTAATCCTCTGGATATGTCACCATTATTGGCTGCTAAAGTATCGTTCATTAATTGTTTCAAATTCATTTTTTATTCCTCCTTAATAAGCCATTAGTGGAACATCTTGTGGAGCAAGACCATTTGCTTTGATACTTCCGATAGCATTTTCTAATCCTTGTCTATTATATTTTACTAAAACGTTTGGATTTAAGTAGATATCTGTTAAAGTTTTTCCAGTTTGTTCTAGCATAGTGATTTTTTCTTCTAATTCTCCATCGTAAATTAATTTGATATTACTGTGGAAAATGTCAATTCCTATTTCTTTGTTTTTAATAAATTTAATATTTTTTACAATGGTTTCTTTTTCGAAATTAGCAATTAGTTCATCTATTTCATCTGCTTTGAAATCTAAGTAATCTATTCCTTGTTCTTTTAATGTTTCAATTACTTCTTCTTTTGGATCTATTACTTTTTCTTCAACGATTTCCTCTTTTTCTTCCATTATTTCTTCTTTTTCTAAGCTAGCTGTTTTTGCTTCTTGTAAAACTTCTCCAATGGATTTTCCTGATTTTTCTTTTGATTTTATTTTTTCATCATAAGTAAATAAGGCATCTTCTGGGAACATTAAGATTTTTGCTGCTTCTCTTTGTTCTTCTTCTGTAAAACTAAATTGTTCTAGTAATGAAGTAATGGAATCTCTTGTGATGTTAATTCTTCCTGATAAAGCTAATTCAAAGTATTCGTTTAATTTTTCTTGATTTCCTAATGCTGCATCTTTTCTAATGCCAACTTCTTCGATTGTTGTAATAGCATTATTCATTTCTTCTTCTACTTTGACTAATTCATCTTCTGCTTTTTTTGTATCTTCAATTACAGAATTGATTGTTTTTGGTAAAGAATGTTCTAGTTTTTCTACTAATGCAGTAGGATTAAAATCTATTCTTAAACGATCTAAAACTGTTTTATAGTCTTCTCGATGAATTCCTGATAGAACTTCTTTTAGTTTTTCTCCTTGTTCATCTAATTCTTCATGAAGTTTTTCAAATTCAGAAATCTTTTTTTGTAAATCTTTTTTTTGTTCTGTCGTTCTTTCACGAGTTTCTTCTGATGCTCTTTTTTGTTTTTCCATTTCGACAAGGATAACACTATCTTCTCCGCGGAGATTATATAACTTATCTAGTAACGCATTCACCTCTGGTGTTAATGTTTTCATATAGTCACTCCCTTTATTATGTGAACATTTTAACATACTTCGAAGTGCTTGTAAAGAATTAATATTTTTTAACCAAATGAAAAAAAGAGAGGATATTTTCTCTTTTTATTATTGAACTATTTATAAATTATTTCTCTATCATTTGGTTTTCTTACTAAAGATTTTTGATACATGTTTTGTAATTCATGTCTTCGAATTTCTAACAACTCTCGATAATTCACAGGAGTTATTTTTACACTTATCTCAGATGTTACGTTCTTTTCTTCCGCATCTTTTACAAGTTCTTCCAATTTTTTTTCTGATTGTTCTAATACTAAACTTAGTACTTGAATTTCTTTTTCTAGCTCTTTTATTTTTTCTTCTACTGATTGATATTTTTCTGTTAAGCAAATTCTTTCTGACTTTTGCGGAAGTCTTTCAAGGATATAATAACAAATCTCAAAAATAGATCCCATGGTAATACATCCAAAAACTAATTTTGTAAAATTTTCTGGTTTTGGTCCAAATATTGTTGCTAAACTAATTGCATTTCCAAATATTACTTTTGATAAAAATATGGTTGCTAGTATCATATTAATATTTATTATTAACATTTTTTTCTGTAATCTTTTATGTGTTTTTTTATTTTCTTCTTGTTGCTTTATTATATCTTGTAGAACTTCTAAATATTCGTCTTTTTCTCTTTTTATAGAATTTAAATCTTTGGTTGTTTTTTCAATAATATTTTCTTCTATTAAAATTGCTTGGATGTTTGGGTGATTTTCTCTAGTTTTCATCTTTACATTTTGATCAGTTATAATATAATTATTACTTTCTTCAATATATTTAGACTCAATATTCATTTTTAGGCCTCTTTTCAAATGCTACTACAATAACACTTTTTTTCTCTTTTTACAAGGCTTTTTTTAACTTTTTTAAGTACCTGTTTTTTTATATTTGCATATAATACCATGGAACAAAAAGGAGGAATTTGTTTGAAAAAAATATTATTAAAAATTCTGATTGGAATTTTAATTGTAGTTCTTATTTTAGTTGGTTATAACAAATGGAATAATAATAAAAGTGGTGCTGATAATCTTGTACATGTAAAACTAGCTGAAGTAACACATAGTGCTTTTTATGCTCCATTATATGTTTCTATGGAAAATGGATATTTTAAAGAAGAAGGAATTGACTTAGAACTTATTTTAACAAGTGGTGCTGATAAAGTTGCTGCTGCTGTTTTATCTGGAGATGTTCATATTGGATTTGCTGGTCCTGAAAGTGCTATATATGTTTACAATGGTGGAGAAGAAAACTATTTGATTACTTTTGCTGGTCTTACAAAAAGAGATGGTCAATTTATTGTCTCTAAAGATGATAAAGAATTTGATTGGAATGATTTAAAAGGAAAAGAAATTTTGGTTGGTCGTAAAGGTGGTATGCCTGCTTTAAATTTCTTAAATGCTCTTAAAAATGCTGGTATTGGAGAAGATGAAGTTAATTTAAACTATTCTGTAGAATTTGCTGCTTTGGCTGGAAGTTATATATCAGGGGTAGGTGACTTTGTTAATCTATTTGAACTAAATGCAAGTATAAGAAGTCTCCTAAAACTGATTCATATAATGGACAATTTTAAATTGTTTTATCGTTTCATTCCCTTTATTTCGTCAGTATCTGTTCTATTAATAATAGTTATTTCAGGATAAGTTCTTATATCAGTTCTAGAAATAACTTTTATTTGAGGATGTAATTGTTTATATTGATTCATCATTTCATCAATTAAATCATTCATTGAATTAGTAATTGTTCGACTCCCATTATATTTTATTAATTCTTCAAAACTTTTCAAGAAGAAATCTTTTTTGTTAGTAAATTTTCTTTTCATAATAGCATATGCTACATCAATATGTTTTACTTCACCATTTATTAAGACGATATTCCATGCGTGTTTCATTCCTGTTTGTCCAGTAACTACTCTACATGGTATTCCTAGTTTATTTGCTAAATCTTCAATTGCAAGGGAATATGTTACACAAACACCAGAATTATTTAATAAAACAGGATACTTTGTACTATGAGAAACTTTCCAATTTTTATATGGAGGAAATTCATATTGAACATCTAAAGCCATTTTGCCATTCATCGTTGTTCCTTGCAATTTATATTGCATCTTGTCTCCAGTTAAATAGTCATATAGTAACATAATTTTTGAATATCATTTTGTGTAGAATTATTGATTCTTGATATTATTTCATTTGCTTTATTTTCATATGCTTCATTTACATCTTTTTCAAATTTTTGTCGCTCTCGCTCAAATTCTTCTTTTGTGACAATTTCTCCTGAATCATTTCGATAAGCTATATTTCCAAACTCTATGTTCATAAGTATTCCTTTCTTTATTATTTATCAATTTCTTTTATTTCTTTATTTAATACTTCTAAGTAATCTTGTTCAGCAGTAGTTAAATGATTTTGCATATATTTGTCATATTCTACATGAGCTTTTTTTAATGCTTGTTCATGGGATATGTTGCCTGAACCACTTAAAATATCTTTTCTAGTCATCTTTAAAAATGAATCTAATTCATTTACCCAAGCATAATCATTGGATGTCTATCTAATGCATTAATTTCTGCAACATCTAAATAAGCTGATACCATTCTATTTAAAATATTTAATTCTTATTCAGTTAAATAATTTTTCGCAATTTCAGTT
This sequence comes from uncultured Mycoplasmatota bacterium, assembly GCA_948469295.1. GTDB lineage: Bacteria > Bacillota_I > Bacilli_A > RF39 > UBA660 > MGBC162267. The sequence continues at coordinate 23 of CAOKLK010000004.1, read as the reverse complement.
TCACTTTTTGTTGGATAATTCCC
>CAOKLK010000003.1 GCA_948469295.1 uncultured Mycoplasmatota bacterium | reverse complement strand
CTTCACAACCACATATGCAACAAGTTCCTATTCCTCTTGCAACAACTGCTGCATGAGAGGTCATTCCGCCATGAATGGTTAGGATTCCTTCTGCTAAGTTCATTCCTTCAATATCTTCTGGACTTGTTTCGTTTCTAACTAAAATACTTGGAATGTTTTGTTCTTTCAAAGCTTTTACTTGTTCTACTTGAAAACAAATACTTCCTACTGCTGCACCTGGACTTGCTGCTAATCCTTTGGCTATGATTGGAGTTAATTCTTCTATTTCTTCATCAAATGTTTTATGAAGTCTTTGGTTTCTATTTTAGCGATGGCTTGTTCTTTGGTAATTAATCCCTCATTGACCATATCAACTGCTATTTTTATAGCGGCAATTCCTGTTCGTTTCCCATTTCTCGTTTGGAGTAAATATAGTTTTCCGTTTTCGATCGTAAACTCCATATCTTGCATGTCTTTGTAATGTCTTTCTAATAGTTTGGCATAATTACAAAATTCATCATATATTTCTGGCATTTGATTTTTTAATTCATGCATTGGGATAGGAGTACGAATTCCTGCCACAACATCTTCACCTTGGGCATTGATTAAATATTCTCCATATAATATATTTTCTCCAGTTGCTGGATTTCTTGTGAAAGCTACTCCAGAACCTGAAGTTTTTCCATAATTTCCAAACACCATTTCTTGGACATTTACTGCGGTTCCTAAATCATTTGGAATTTGATTTAAATTGCGATAATATACTGCTCTTTCATTATTCCAACTTCGAAAGACTGCGGATACTGCTTCTAATATTTGACGGCTTGGATCTTCTGGAAAAGGTTTTCCTTGAATGCTTTCATACAGTTTTTTGTAATCTTCGGTGATATTTTTTAAATCTGTAGCATCCAATTCTGTATCTTTCGTTACATTCTTGGCTTTTTTATAATTTTCTAAGATTTCTTCAAATTGAGACTTTGGATATCCTTTTACTACATCAGCATACATCATAATAAATCTACGATAGGAATCATAAACGAATCTTGGGTTATTGGTTAATTCTAACATTTTATTTGCAACTTCATCATTCATTCCTAAATTTAAAATTGTATCCATCATTCCTGGCATGCTAAATGGTGCTCCTGAACGAATGCTTAATAATAAAGGATTGTTGCTTTTCCCAAAACTTTTTCCAGTGGTTTGCTCTAATTTTTGAATATTTTGAAGTATTTCTTGCACGATTTCAGCTTTGATTTTTCCTTGATTTTGATAATAACTTTTACAAGCATCTGTTGTAATTGTAAACCCATTTGGCACAGGTAAGCCCAAATTGGTCATTTCTGCAAGATTTGCTCCCTTTCCTCCTAGCAATTCTTTCATATCTTTATTTCCTTCATGGAAATTATATACGTATTTCATTGGTCCACCTCTTTATTCTTTTTCATTATAACATATTTTTTATGGTCTTGGCATATTATCTCGATAAGATTTTCTTAATTGTTCATTTGTAATATGAGTATATATTTGAGTTGTACTTAAATTTTCGTGTCCTAATAATTCTTGAACACTTCTTATGTCTGCTCCATTGTTTAACAATTGAGTTGCAAATGTATGTCTTAGGACATGGGGAGATACATGATGATCTAATCCTATTTTTTTTATTTCTTCATTGATTATTTCACTAATTCGATTTCTTGTTAACTTTGTCGTATTTTTTCCCACAAATAAGTACTCACTTTTTTTTGTGTTTAAAAATGTATTTCTAGTCTCTAATAAATAACGATTTAGAATTTCTTTTGCGTACTCTCCAAAATAGACAATTCGTTCTTTTTTTCCTTTTCCTAAGGTACGGATGGTTTGATCTTCTAGTGAAATATCACTACATTTCATATTTACTAGTTCGGATACACGCATTCCAGTGGCATATAATAGTTCAAATATTAAACGATTTCTGATTTCATATGGAGTTTTTAAGTCTTTGGGTTCGAAGATTTTTTCTAATTCTAGTGTAGTTAAAAAATTAGGAATTTTTCTTGTAACTTTTGGATTTCTGATCCCACTCCAGATATTTTCTTTTATTTGGTTGTTTTGAAAGAGATATTTATAAAAAGTTCTTAACGCACTTATGTTTCTAGATATGGAACTATTTTTATAGTTTAAATCATCTAAATATTTTAAGTATGAACGAATTTCATTTTTGGTAATCTGCTGATAGGATATTTGACGACTTTTTATATAATGATAGTATTTTTCTAATTCTTGTTGATAGTTCGTCATTGTATGTTCTGAATAATTTCTTTCGTATTTTAAATATTCTAAAAAATTGATCATTGGTTTTTCCATATTATTCCTCTTAATTATTGTAACAAAAAAGGAAGACTTTGTAAATTTAGTCTTCTCTTTGGATTCTTCTTTTTGATTTTTTGCCATTGCTATCACTTTGATGTGTATAATATCCGAAACATTTTTCATAATCTTGTTGGCATGCTTCGATTGGCTTAGTATCCCATCCTGCTACTACTAAGCTACTTAAATTTGCATACAAATCATTGGTGTGAGGGTAGATTCTTTGGATTCTTTCTATTGCTAATTTTTGTTCTTGATTGTTTTTAGATTCTTTTAACATTAAAAAGTACAAAGTATGAGCAAGTAATCTTTCTTGGATTTTGGCATCTAATCCTTGAATGATGCTTGCATCAAATAACGGTTCTTCAATATCAGATTCTTCTGGGTACATCTCTTCTTTTTTCAAATTTAGTAATTCTAACACTATTTCATCCATTTCTGTATTAGAGATTTGTCTTTTATTTAAAAGTTCTTTTTTTTCCTCTAAAATTTGTTTTAATTTTTGATATAATTCCGAGCTAATGAACATAGTTTCATTTCTCTTTTAAAACGAAAGAAAAGATTTGCTAATTTCGCATCACTACTATTTAATAAATTTTCAAAAAAATATTTTTTTTCGACTCCATCGGAATGAGAAACTCTGCTCCACATTTGAACAATTGCAATAATAATTAATTCTTTTTCTTGTTTTGTCATTTTTTCACCTTCTTTTTTTCAGTATTATAACAAGGCTATTTCTAGAAAACAAGAAAATTTTAAAAGTTATGCTACTTTGGCTCTAATCAAGGTCTCTTTTGTAGGTTCTATTTTATTAAAAATTATTTGTCTGATTTTCCTTTGTTCTTTGTATGGTAAATTTTTATAATTAATCGCTAGTGTTTGATTGGATTCTTTTCGAAGGTCACGAATCCATTGTTTCGTAGTTTCTAAGGTATGACTATTGTTTAGATACCCTCCTAAGCTATTGTAAATTTTTTTACGTGTAAATTCATCTAACTCCTCTTTCATAAATGTTTCAAGATCGAAAGATAGACATTCTGGATCTAAAGGATCTATACATCTTTCTTTTCCATTTTCAAAAAAGCATATTTTTAGTTTGAAAAAATCATTGGGAATGCTAGAATCAAGAAAGTACCATACATTGTCTTCTCGAATTTGATTTAATATTTCTTCCTTGGATTGATTTTTTAGGATCTCTTCTAATTCTTGTAAGGTATATAATTGTAATGTATCATAATTTATTTTTCCAGTTGCATCAATAGAAAAATAATATTTTCCAAAGTCTAAGGTGTTGGGATTTTTATACTCTATACATAGATAATTTCTTGGTTCTTCCATGATATTTTTCCTCTCTTAAAATAGATTTTATTGTATCATAAGAAAAAGAAAACCGTCAAGCTTCGATTTCCTTTTTATGTTTACAATCCATGCATTCTAATTCGTCTTTTTTTTCTAACATTATGCCATTACATTTTGGACATTTTTCTAATGTTGGTTTGTACCAAGATGCAAAGTCACAATCTGGATAGCTTGTACAACCATAAAATATTTTTCCCCTTTTGGTTCTTTTTTCAATGATATTTTTTCCACATTTCGGACATTCCATAATCACTTTTTCTTGTTTTTCTTCTTTTTTTATGTATTTGCAAGTTGGATAATTGGAACATGCTGTAAATTTTCCATATCGTCCTTGACGTATTACAAGATCATTTTCACATTCTGGACAAGTTTCTCCTGTTTTTTCTGCTTCTTTTTTCTCCATTTCTTGAAAGGCTTTTTCTACTAGCGGTTCGAATTCATCATAAAAGGCATGCAAAATTTTTATGTTATCACTTTTATCTTCGGCAATGTCATCTAAATCTGATTCCATATTTGCTGTATAGGTAACATTTACAATATTACTAAAAAACTCTTGAAGTTTATCTGTAGTTTCGATTCCAATTTCGGTAGGAATGAATTTTTTATCTTCTAATATCACGTATCCACGATCTTTTATGGTTTGAACTATTGTTGCATAAGTACTTGGTCTTCCGATTCCTAAACTTTCTAACTCTTTAATCAGTGAACTTTCGGAATATCTTGGGAGTGGTTTGGTAAAGTGTTGTAGTTTATTAATTTGTTCTGCTATGATTACTTCACTTTTGTAATTGGCAAAATCTGGAAGGATAACATCTTTGGTTTCTTCATATTCGGAATATATTTTTAAATATCCATCAAATTTTAGGATGCTTCCTGTTGTTTTAAAAGTATATCCATTGTTTTCTAATATTACAGTTGTTGATAGTGATATTGCACTAGACATTAAGCTAGATAGTGCACGATCATAAATTAGTTTGTATAATTTATATTCTTCATTTGATAAGTATTTTTTTATAGAATCTGGAGTTCGATCAATACTGGTTGGACGTATTGCTTCATGGGCATCTTGGGCATTTTTTTTGCCTTTGGGAACTTTTACAGATCCAATATAATCACTGCCATATTTCTTTTTTATATAATTGTGTGTTTCTTCTACGAAAACTGGAGATAATCTTTCTGAGTCTGTTCTCATGTAAGTAATTAATCCGACAGTTTCTTGTTCTAATTCTACACCTTCATATAATTTTTGGGCAATTCTCATGGTTTTGGATGGTGCAAAATTTAGTGCAGTTGCTGCCATTCTTTGAAGAGTTGAGGTAATAAAGGCTGGTTTGCTTGATTTTTTGGTATCTTTACTATCAACACTTTCAATTTTGAAGGCTTTATTTAATTTAGCAAGAATATCATTGGCTTCTTTTTCTCCATGAATTTCGACTTTTTTTCCATGATATTTTTCTAAGTTTGCAATAAAGTCTTCGAAGTCTGCTTCGATGGTCCAATATTCTTCTGAGACAAAATTCTCAATCTCTCGTTCTCGATCTACAATGATTTTTAGAGCTACACTTTGTACTCGTCCAGCACTTTTTCCTCCGGTTTTTGATTGCATTAATTTACTTAAGCGAAAACCAATAATACGATCAAGAATTCTTCTAGTTTCTTGGCTTTTTACTAAATTTTCATCTATTTTTCTGGTATCGTTAAACGCATTTTTTACTACATCTTTGGTAATTTCATTAAAGGTTACACGCTCATATTTATCATCACTGATATCTAAGGCTTCTTTTAAATGCCAACTAATGGCTTCTCCTTCTCGGTCTGGATCGGTTGCTAGGTACACAAAATTAGAATCTTTTACGTCTTTTTTCAATGCGGTAATATCTTTTTTCTTTCCTTTGATTGGAATATAATTTGGTTCAAAATCATGTTCCACGTCTACTCCAAGTCCAAATTTTCCAGATGTGGCAAGGTCTCTAATATGTCCTTTTGATGAAACTACTTTGTAATCACTTCCTAAATAGGCCCCAATTGGCTTACATTTATGTGGAGATTCCACGATTACTAATTTTTTCAAATTAATCACCCTCGTTTTTTTGTAATTCTTTATCCATTAAATCACGAACTGGTTTATATGTAAACCGATAATCTTCGAAAGGTCCAAATTTTTGTAAAAGTTCTAAATGTTTTTTAGTCGGATATCCTTTGTGAGATTTTAGTTCATATTCAGGATGCTTTTTGTCTAATTCCATCATAATATGGTCTCTTGTTACTTTGGCAATCACGCTTCCCGCTGCAATGCTAATTGATTTGGCATCTCCATGGATGATGGCTTCGGAGGGGATTTCCAAGTCTAAAGGCATGGCATCGGATAAAATATAATCAGGAGTAATTTTTAGGCTTTCTAATGCTTTTCTCATAGCTAATTTGCTTGCTTGATAAATATTTATTTCATCAATGGTTTTGGCATCGACTATTCCAACTCCAATAGCAAGAGCATCTTTTTGTAAGATTTCATAATATTCTTCTCGTTTTTTTTCACTTAATTTTTTGGAATCTGTGAGTCCTTCTAAATTGTAATTTTTGGGAAGGATCACTGCTCCTGCTACAACGGGTCCGACTAGTGGACCTCGTCCTGCTTCATCGGTACCTGCAATGTATTCGAATCCTTCTAACCATAATCTTTTTTCAAAACTTCTTAAATCTATTGTTTCTTTTGTTTTCACCGGTCAAATGTTACTCCTTTTATATGTTCTCCTTTGATATCATTTACAATTTTTAAACTGATTCTTTCAAAATCTGGTTCTCCATTTTTGATAGCTCCTATTTTCTTTCCAATTAAGGTATACACTTCTTCTATATTTTCTATATTTGTTACACCATATTTTTCTTTTAAAATTTTTGGATATAATCGAAATAGTTTTTCTATAATATGAACTGCTACTTCATCTATTGGCAAAATTTCTTGTTTGATTGCAGAAAATGCCGCAAGATTTCGAGCGATTTCTGGATCTTCAAATTTTGGCCATAAAATTCCTGGTGTGTCTAGAAGTAGGATATCACTTCTTGTGCGTAGCCATGAAAGATTCTGAGTTACTCCAGGATTATTTCCTACTTTTGCAACTTTTCTTCCACACATTCTATTTATTAATGTGCTTTTTCCAACGTTTGGAATTCCAATTACTAAAGCTTTGATTTCTTTTTCTTTCATTCCTTTTTTGGTTCTCGCTAATTGTTTTTCGTTCATCATTTCGTGAGTCATATCAATAATTTTCTTGTAATCATTCCCATTGTTTAAATCTATGACTAAAACTTTATTTCCTAAATTTTCGTAATATTTTATCCAATAGTTTGTGGCTTGCATATCACATAAGTCTTTTTTTGTCATAATAATAATCTTGGGCTTTTTTCCAATAATATTGTATACATCTTTTATTTTTGATGACATCGGTATTCGAGCATCAATCACTTCGTATACGATATCAATTAATTCATATTTGTCTCCAATCAATCTTCTGGTTTTTGCCATATGTCCTGGGTACCAGTTGATTACACTTTTATGCAACCCCCCCTGTGTTTCATTATTATTCATTAAAATCTACTCCTTTCACACCATTTTTTTATAACAAAATTCAAGTGTTTTTCCTTATATATTATACCACATCATTTTGACTTTTCAGATACCTTTCTGCTAATTTATATTGATCGTTATATCTAAATATTATATCTACACCTTTTTCATCATTAACAATTATGTTTTCAATAAAACTATCTACAATATTTCTATCAATCACTTCTATTCTTCCAATTTTTTTGAATTGATTTAGCCAATCTAAATTATATGAATTTATTTTACTTTTGTTTAAATTCTCTTTTTCTAAATTTAGTTTATTTATCTCATATAAATATTTTTGCTTAAATTCATCATAGTCTTCTTCAGAAATAAAGTCACATTTATAATCTTTTTTTAATTCATCTAATAATCTTTTGTATTTTTCTAATTCCTTATTTATTTCATTTAGTCTAATTTCTTTTAATTCCGAATTATATTCAATTTTTGAAAATGATATTGTGTCGTCTATCTTTGCTCCTATGTCACATACCAAATCTATATGTTGATTTAATGTTTCTAAAACAACCTCATCAAGTTCTTTTTCTTGAATATAATGCTTATTACATTTTCTAGTATTATAATAGGTGCTACAGTAATAATATACCTTTTGCCTGTGATTTTTCATTTTTGTTTTTCTATATAAATTTGCACCACACTCGGAACATTTTAAAAAGCCAGTATATTTATAAAATTTACCATTTTTATTTACTCTAACATTTCTATTATATAATATATTTTGCACTTGATTAAAAACTTCTTCTTTAATAATAGCATTGTGTCTTTCTTTTGAAACGACCCACTCATCTTCTGCAACTCTTACCATATTATGTGTTTTATGACTTATTCTAGTCCTTTTACATTGAACAAGTGAGCCAATATATGTTTTATTTTGTAATATTGTATCAAGCATTTTTGTATTCCATTTATAACTAATTCTACTAACTTTTATGTCATACTTTTCCTTTAAATATACACTAGGTGTCAAAATATTGTTATTTGTTAATTCTTCTACTATTTCTTGTTTACTCTTTCCCTTTAAAGCCAAGTCAAAAATTCTTTTTACAATAATAGCAGCGTCCTTATCAATAATAAGTTTATGAACATTATCTGGATCTTTTAAATAACCAAAAGGAGCAGTTTTTCCGATGAAATTACCGGACTTTTTACTTGCTTTAAGTGATGAACGCATTTTCTTTGATGAATCTTTAGAATAACTTTCATTCATAAGATTTTTAAATGGTATTTCTAGCGAATCCATTACATTAGGATTTTTAAAAGAATCTACATTATCATTTACTGAAATAAATCTTAAACCATATTCTGGTACTATTTCATCAATAAAATTTCCTACCTCTATATAATTTCTTCCTAATCTTGATAAATCCTTTACTATAATACCATTTATTTTTTTCTTTTTTATATCATTTAGCATTCTTTTATATGCTGGTCTATTAAAATCAGTACCAGTATATCCATCATCAACATAGTCTTTATAGATAATTATATCATTCTTGTCAACTAGGTAATCATCTATTAGTTTCTTTTGATTAACAACACTATTTGATTCTTCTTCTCCTTTTTCATCAAATGAACGCCTGCGATATATTCCTAATGTCCACTTTTTCATTTTCTTTTGCTCCTTCCTTTAAATAATTAACTAAACTTTCATATTCATCTTGATACTTAAATTTAATGTCTAAAGTACCATCTTTTCTAACATAAATAACATCAATAAGTTCATTTAAAACTTCCTTTGAAAGACTTTTAATCTTTCTATTTCTTTTATAATGACCTATCCAATAATCATTTTTTCTTATTTTTTTAACATTTTCTCTATATGTCGAAGTATATATCTCTATATCTTCACCTAACTTTTTAATTTTAGATTCTATTTCTTCAGACAATTTCATAAACTCGCTTTTTTCTAACTTATTAAATTTCCATTCTTCATAATATTTTCTTTTCTGCTCTTTTAAATTTGATATTTTTAATTCAGCAATTTTTACATTATTTTTATATTCATTTTCAATAGAGCCTTGATTATTCTTAAAATATAATTTAGAAAGACTTTTTTCTAACTCTATTACTAATTTTACTTGTACTTGAATTGCCTCCAAAACTGATTCTTCCAATACGCTTGTCTTTATTTTATGTGATGAGCAAGACTTACTTACTTGCAAATAACTCATACAGAAATAATTAGAAAGTTGTCGTTTACCTCTGGTATCTTCTTGTTTTGTCATTGCTCTACCACAGTCAGCACACTTTAATTTTCCATTAAATATCGAATATGAAACTGGAGAATTATGCACTTTCTTTTTATCGTTTTGTTTTATTATTTTCTGTATTTTATAAAAATCTTCTTTTGATATAATTGCTTCGTGCGTATTTTCCGAACGGACATATTCTTCTTTCTCTTTTGTAATAAATTTTTTGCTACCAAATGTCGCTCTTGTTGTTTTTAACTGCACTAGATTCCCAATATATGATTCGTTATGAAGCATTCTGCCAATAGTAGAGGTACTCCATAAATATTGTGACCTTATTTCAAATGGGTCTAGTGTTAATTTTCTTTTCTTTCTTCTTTGGAGTTCTTTTCTACATAAAATTCCATTATCATTAAGATATTGGCAAATCGTTGGGCGACCATTACCAGACAATGCCATTTCAAATATTTTTTTTACAATATCAACTTCGTTAGGGTCAATTACTAAATGGTGCTTATCATCTGGATCTAACATATAACCATAAGGTGTTGTTCCTGCCACAAACTGACCGTTTTTAGCCATTGTTTCATAAGCACTAGCAACCTTTTTAGATAAATCTCTTGAATAATTCTCATTCATAAGATTTTTAACTGGTACTATTAAACTACTAATTGATTCTGGGTCTAAATAAGAATCTACATTATCGTTTACTGAAATAATACGAATATCATAAATAGGGAATATTTCTTCTATATACTTTCCTACTTCTCTATGATTTCTACCTAGTCTTGATAAGTCTTTTACTATAATGCCATTTATTTTTCCATTGACTACATCTTGTAGCATTCTTTTAAATCCCGGTCTTTCAAAATTAGTACCAGTATATCCATCATCAACATAATAATCTTCAATTACAATGTTAGGTTTATTTTCTAAATATGACTCTATCAATGCCTTTTGATTTTTTATCGTATAAGACTCACTATTTTCGCCATCATCAAACGATCTTCTGCCATAAACACCAAATGACCATTTTCTATTTTCATCATTTATTCGGCTTTGCTTTTTGTTCCCACGACCAGCCATTTCCACCTCCTCCTTTCAAATTACGACCAAATCATAATTCAAATTTCATTTTTTTACGAAGGTGGAAATTTTAATTTTGTAGGCTTGACTATCTATACAAATTTTTCAGTACATTAGTTAAACAGTCATCTGCTGTTTTATCTGTATCAGAAAACCTAATCCTTACTAATTTTCCTTTAACTTTGAAAATATAAGGATTTTTTACTTTATTTAAAAAATCAAGTATTCTTTCGTTGCTTGACTTCCTTTTATCTATCTTTATATCTGTTATTTCATCAACATCATCTGGATTAACCTCATCTAAAGGTATCTCCCTACATCTTTTTAGTTTTTCTGATAATGCTTCAATGTCCTTTTTATTCATTTTTACCCTCCATTTCCTCTAGCCTAGAACAATTACTAGAAACACGACATATTGCATATAAAAAAGACACTATCATTACTAATAGTGCCAATGTTCCTAATTTAATCAAAATTTATCTTCCTTTCAGTTTTCTTTGGACTTCTCTCCTTTTCTTTAAATCGTTTTTATACCACACATTCATAAGATTGCTAATTAAAATAGATTTTTCAAATTCATCTTGATTTTTTAATGAATCAATATTATCTACAACTGAAATAAAATTTATATTGTACTTTTTTTTAAGTCCATCAATTCTTTGTAAAGTATTATTTGTTCTACCAAACCTTACTAAATCTTTTACTATAATAGTATTTATCCTATTTTCTTCTATATCTTTAATCATTCTTCTAAATTCTGGTCTATTATAATTTGTTCCAGAAAAACCATTATCAATATAAAACTCTCTAAATTTTATTCCCTTAACATTATTTTTTAAGTAATCATTTAACATTTTTTTCTGCACTTCTATTGCTGAATCTTCTTTAGTCGTTTCCTTATTAGCGACTCTACAATACATTGCAACTCTTAATTTTTCCATTATTCATTCCTCCTTAACAAAATCATTTTAAAACAAATAAATTTATTATTGAAATGTGCGAATTTTTAATTTTCACATTTGACTTTTAAACTCTATATTCGCCTACAAGTTAATTCAAATTCATTTTCTGATACAAAAGGAAATATACTACATTTAAGTAAAACATCTGTCACCATACCTAAAGCCTCTTTTTCATTTCTGGCTTTAACTTCTATAAACTGTATTTTATCGTTACTACTAATACCAACTACATATCTTTTTCTTCTATTAAAAATTTTCATTATTTGTTCTCACTTTCTATATTTTCAATATCTATTGCAAAAACATTTACTAAAGCCTTATCAATTTTTTGTATTTGGAACTCTGTTAATTTACCTAAATAAGCAGTTATTCTTGACTTATCTATAACTCTAATCTGCTCTATCAAAATTGTAGAATTTTTTTTCAGAAAGTTATTTTTGTATATTACTATATGTGTAGGTAAATAAGTTTTTTTAATAACTGTCGTTATAGGAGCAATAATTACTGTTGGACTATGCTTATTTGCAAGATTATTTTGGATTACCACCACTGGTCTTTTTCCATCTTGTTCACTACCAATTACAGGGTCAAGCATAGCATAGTAAATATCGCCCTTTTTAATTTCATAATTACTTATCATATTTTTCAACCTTATATATAATGCGTGGTGGCTTATCATCAACTAAATTAAGTATATTAAGTTTTCTATTCTTTAAATAACCTTTTAGCACTCTATCAACATCTTGTTTTGCTTTTTCCATATTTACTTGTTCGTGATCCATGGAAGTTTCAAATATCAATTTAATTCTTACCTTATATTTTTTTCTTTTCATTAAAATTTTTCCTCCTTATATGTAAAAAAGCCAGAACATTATGCTCTGGCTTCTATATTTCACTTTTTAATTTTTATTTTTGCTCGAACTGATATTTGTCTTAATACCCTCAGCCATAGGATTTCATCAAACGAACAATGTGCTACATTATTCTCACGGAAATTCCATCCTCTTGTGGTTCGCACAAGACTGCCCCGATTGCTTGAGTCTGTCGCTAGGCAGGAGTATCTTTAATTCTATTATTTGTCATTGCAGATTAGGTGCTACCTAATTTTATAGCCAAGTATTTATCGACAAGCGTGCTTGCTAAAGTGCTCTCAATAACAGGAATGTATTTGATGAATGAATATCAAATTTTCAAAGAACATCTCCTGCTTCAAAAAAGAAACAGGTTGAAAAGGAATTACTCCCTTTCACCTGTTTCCTCACTTATGAGCCAAATTGCAGACACCAAATTTTAATTTTTTAATATTTTTTTCAAATTTTCTATTGCTCGTTCCAAAATAATATGTACTGACTGATGTGTTGCATTTTCTTCATCTGCTATTTGTTGCTCTGTTTTATCTTCAAAATAGTATTTCTTTATTCTTCTTTTTTGTACTTCTGGAAGCATATCTATTGCTTTCTTTAAATCTTCAAAAGTAGATTTCTGAATAATATAATCTTCTAATCCTGTAGGCTTGTCCATTGCTCTAGCACAAAGATTATCTTCATATATTTCAGAATGCTCAATATGCCTATCATATTCGTTCATTTCCTTAATATCATCTAACTCGAATCTATCTAATGCCTTATATATTTCTTCTTGTACTTCTATTTTATTTATCTTTCCTGTCACATCTTTAAATGTAACTATGTAAAGATTCTTTTCTTCACAATAACTTAAAATATAAGGATTATCCCTATATTTTCTTCTTTTTGGGCGATCTGCCATCTTTCTTTCCTCCATTCAATTTGTTTTTTAAAATCAAATTGAATAAAGGTGGGCTACGGCAATTCTCTAATCTAAAGCAAACAAAAAGAGAGTAAAATCCCCATA
>CAOKLK010000002.1 GCA_948469295.1 uncultured Mycoplasmatota bacterium | reverse complement strand
TTTAAAAGAAGGTAATGTTCAAAAGATTACTACGAAGTTAGATAAAGAATTGAATTCAAAATTAAATACAGAACCAACGATAGAAGGAGCTATTTCTGCATATAAGTTATATGAAGGAATATTAGAACCAAATGAAACCAAAGAATACAATTTAAGAATCTGGATGCATGAAGATGTAAGTTTTGATATGGAAGATAGTATGAATGCTACATACAATGGAAAAATCAGTATTATCACAAGTTATTATCAAGATAATAGAGGGACAATGGAACATTATGCTTATAATAGTACTGATGCTTTTTATGCTTATCGAAGTAATATCACAAAAGTAGTAATGGAAGATGTAATGAATCCCAAAGAAACAGAACTTGCATGGGATGTCTCAGAAGCTCAAGATGGAAGTGTAATGAGTTATTTAGTACCCAATGAAGATAACACAACTTATACATTGTATATTCAATCAGAAGGAGGAATTCGAGCAAATCCAAATAGTTCGCATTTATTCTACAAATTTTCAAAGTTAGAAAATATTGAAGGATTCGAATATTTTAATACAAGTAATGTAACAAATATGCGTTATATGTTTTCTGGCTGTTCTTCTTTAACTAACCTAGATGTCAGTCATTTTGATACAAGTAATGTAACTACTATGTATGCAATGTTTGATAGATGTTCTTCTTTAACTAACCTAGATTTAAGTAGGTTTGATACGAGTAATGTGACTAATATGGGTTCTATGTTTAGAGGATGTTCTTCTTTAACTAACTTAGATGTTAGTCATTTTGATACAAGTAATGTAACTACTATGTATGACATGTTTTATGGCTGTTCTTCTTTAACTAACCTAGATGTCAGTCATTTTGATACAAGTAATGTAACTACTATGAGAGAAATGTTTTATAGATGTTCTTCTTTAACTGTTATTCATTATGGAGAGAATTTTATACATAAAGAAGGAGCAAGTACTGATAACTTGTTTGATAATTGTCCAGCGAATCGTCCAACTCATGAATCATGGAATGGAGTACAATTTTAATAGTTTAAAAATGAAATAAATAAAAATTGTAAAACTAATCATAGAGTCATCAAAAAAAGATGATTCTTTTTTGATAAATTGTTTGACTGTTCTTAGTGTAGGAGCAATCTTTATAATTCATTATTTATACTTTTTCTAATATGTTAACTGGATTTTATTTTTTCACTTCACTCCTTTAAAAATTTACCATAAAAAAAGCATAATTCTTTTCAAAAAATGTCGAATTATGTTATAATAATTATGAATAATAGAGATAGTAGTGATTGTTATGATAAAAAGAAAATTTACCAAATTATTCTTAATGAGTGAATTAATAATTACATTAGTTCTTTTTTGTGTTTTTACAAATACCGCCAAAGCAATGGTTGAGGGAGAAACAAAACTATATGGTCAATATAATGGAGAACAAACTTTTACGGCCCCAGAAAAAGGATATTATCAATTAGAAGTATGGGGAGCACAAGGAGGAGGAAACGGTGGTTATGGTGCATATACCACTGGAGTAGTTCTCCTAGAAAAAGATGAAACATTATACATTTCTGTTGGATCCATTGGTGCCAAATATAACGGTGGATACAATGGAGGAGGAAATGGTGGGCTAGGTTCCAAAGGTCAATGGGGATTTGGTGGAGGTGGAGCAACACATATAGCTAAAAGTTCTGGACTTCTTTCAAATTTATCTACAAAAACTCCTTCCATCTTAATTGTCGCTTCTGGAGGCGGAGGAGGATGTTCTAACCAAAATTGTCCAAGTGGACATGGTGGTGGAATCAAAGGAATGCCAGGATGGGATACTGTAAATAATTCTAATTATAGATATACAGGGACAGGAGCTACTCTAACCGCTCCAGGATACTGTTATATTGCGGGTTCTTCTTGTGGAAGAGGAGCATTTGGAAAAGGAGGAAGCGTTTGTCTAAACGAAGGCTACGGAGGAGCTGGAGGTGGCGGAGGTTTCTTCGGTGGTGGAGGATCCAATAGAGGCCATGGAGCAGGTGGTGGAGGATCCAGCTACATGTCAGAAGAACTATTAAGCTACGGAAACATCACCAAAGTTACATATTGCTATGATTGTGGAACCGGGCTTTCTAGTGCAGCTGGAACTCGTACAATATCAGTAAAAACTTCAAATAGCCAACCAGTAAGCAATACTCCAAAACTTGGCTCTGGATCTGCCAAAATTACCTTATTATCAATTTATAGAGATCCTAAAATAAAAGAATTAAAACTAAGTGGAGGAACCTTAAATAAAAAATTTTCTCCAGATACATATGAATATGGATTATCATTAGATTCTGAAACATCTAGTTTAACCATTGATGCCATACCAATGGATCCTACAAATAAAATCACTGGATTAGGAACCTATGATATACCAAGTGGAACAACCGATATCACGTTAACTTCCACTTCAACATCTGGAAATATTTCCACTTATATCATTCATATCTCAAGACCAAAATCAAATTATCCATATTTAAAAGACATCAAAATTAGTGGTCAATCCCTTCCTTCTTTTCAAGCAACCAATTTAAAATATGAAACTACAGTTCCATATGATCAAGAAACATTAGATCTTGAAATCATCAAAGGAAGAACCGAACAAGAAGTACATACCAGTGATTTAACTCTTCATTCAGGAAAAAATACCGTAACAATTACCGTAATCAGTGAAGATAAAAATCAAACCGTAGAATATACATTAACCATTCATCGAGAACATTCTACAAAATTGAAACTTCTTGATGTAAAAGATTACACAATTACACCAACATTTGATCAAGAAACTTTAACTTATAATTTAGAAATTCTTCCTCATACAATGAGTTTGAACATAAATGCTTTACCATTTGATGAAGAAGCAAAAATAAAAATAGAAGGGCTTGGATATATCAAAAGCTCTGCAACTGGAAAAATCATTGTCACAGAACCAAATTGTGCCCCAACGATATATACCATAAATGTAACCAAAATCGATGTTCCACCAAAAACAGATTTTGACTTTCCATACACAGGACAAATAGAAACCTTTACTCCTACGATATCTGCCTATTATCTTTTAGAAACTTGGGGAAGCCAAGGAGGAGGAAATGGGGGATATGGAGCCTACTCCAAAGGAGTTGTATATCTAGAAAAAGGAGAAACTGTCTATATTGCAGTCGGAGGAACCGGAACCAAATACAACGGAGGATTTAATGGAGGAGGAAACTCAGGTTATGGAACTGGACAAGATGCTTATGGTGGAGGAGGAGCAACACATATAGCAACTACCTCTGGTCTGTTAAAAGAATTATCATCCAATCGTACGAGCATTTTAATTGTCGCCGCAGGAGGTGGAGGAGGATGCCAATCAGCCAACTGTACCTATGGTCATGGTGGAGGATACGTTGGAGCAAAAGGTTATGATATCCATAATCGAAGTAGTTCAGCATTTAACGGAACAGGAGCTACTCTAACCGCTCCAGGATACGCTGCCAATCGAAGTAATTGTGGAGTCGGTGCCTTTGGACAAGGGGCAAACTTCTGTAACCTAGGATATGGTGGAGCAGGAGGAGGAGCTGGTTACTTTGGTGGAGGTGGATCCAACCGAGGTCACGGAAGTGGAGGAGGAGGATCAAGTTATGTCGGATCCAATGACTTAATTTCCTATGACAAAGTCACCAAAGGAACCTATTGTTATGGATGTAGTGCATCCAATGCCGAAAATACCAAAACAACTCAAACAAAAAATGTAAGTGCAAGTCCAACGAGCAACTATGCGAAAAAGGGAACTGGATATGCTAAAATTAGCATGCTACGAATCCCAAGTGAAAACAACATGTTAGAAGAATTGACCATTACCATTGATGGCGAAAGTAAAACTTATACACCAGAATTAAACTATAATGATTTAGAATATCGCTTAGATTTAACCGATGAAAATGCCACCAGTGCGATAATAGATGCAATCCCATTTGATAATACTGCAACCGTAAAAGGAACAGGTACAGTAGAAATAAAAGCCAACGAAAATGAATATCCAATTACCGTAACAGCAGAAAATGGAGCAGTAAGAAATTATAAAATAATCATTACCAGACCAGCATCAACCAATTCCAAAGCAAAAAATATCACCATCAGTGGATTAACACCAAGCTTATGTGAAGTAAATGATATCTTCTGTAAGCTAGATCCAGAAATATTTGATCCAAATACAGATACATATCAAATTAGAGTTCCTGGAAAAATCACTCAAATCTGGTTCAATGTGGAAAAAGGTCATCCTTACCAAACCGTAGCAGGAAGTGGAAGAGTAGAACTAAAAGAGGGAGAAAATAACTTTACCATCACCATTACAAGTGAAGATCAAAACGAAATAACAGAATATCATTACAAAGTAATTAGAGATATGTCAGACAACCCAAATCTTCAAGAATTAGAAGTGATCGATCCGGCAATAGATATCGGGTTCCAACCAGAAAAAACAGATTATAGCTTTAGTGTTCCAAACGAATATACCGAAATAGGATTAAAAATAACCCCATCGGGAGAATTCTCGAAATACGTTGTAATTGGAAACGAAGATTTAAAAATTGGAACCAATCAAATCATCATCGCCGTAACCGCAGTGAGTGGAGATATGAAATTTTACTTCTTAAATGTCTATCGTGAAAAAGATGGTAATGTCTATTTAAGTGATTTAAAAATTACCAATAAAGGAGTAGACTATCCATTAGTTCCCGAATTTGATAAATTAAGTACAGGAGTGTATCATACAACGGTACCAAATAATATTACAGAAATAGATATTGTGGCTACTGCAGAAAAAAATACCACTACAGTAGAAGGTACAGGAACCAAAACATTACATACTGGTATTAATCAGTTCCGAATCACAACCAATGCCGAAAATGGAGATACCGAAACATATATCGTCGAAGTAATTCGTGAAAAAAATAACAATCCAAATTTAAAAAGTATAACATTAACAAATGGAAATAAAAATTATGATGTCACCCCAGGATTTGATGGCATAATAGAAGAATACACCTTAGAAGTTGGCGGAGACATCACTTATATGAACATCACTGCAATCCCAGAAGAATCAACAACTACTTACAAATTATTAGAAAATAATAGTTTAAAAATAGGAGAAAATATCAAACAAATATTAGCAATTGCCGAAGATGGAACAACCAAAACATATCGAATTAAAATTACCAGAAACATGAGCTCAAATAACTACTTAGAAAATATTAAAACTTCAACAGGAAGCTTAAATCCTAATTTTGATAAAGAAGAAAGTGCATATGAAATCATTGTTCCAAATGAAGTGACATCCATTAACATTGAAGGAATCAAAAGTGATCCCAAAGCAACCGTAACTGGAAATGGAATTTATTCCTTAATTGTTGGACAAAATGAAATCGAATTAAATGTTACTGCAGAAGATGGGTCTAGTAGAAGATATGTTCTAACGGTGACCAGAGAAAAAAATAAAAATGCCGATTTAAAAAACATTGATGTAAGTGAAGGAACATTAACACCAAATTTCCAAAAAGAAACTCTAAATTATACCATCAATGTTCCAAACGAAACGACCAAAATAAACATCACTGGAATTCCTGAAGCAAGAACTACAAAAGTAATTGGAAATGGAGAATACAACTTAACTACTGGAGAAAATCGTTTTACATTAACCACTTTAGCAAGTGATAATGCTACATCAAAAACATACGTAATCGTCGTAAATCGTGCCAAATCAGATAACAATAACTTAAAACATCTGTTAATTGAAGAAGCAACATTGAATCCAGAATTTCATAAAGACACATTAAATTATACAGCTTATGTTCCAAATGAAATCACAACAGGAGTTTTCCATATCGAAACCGAAGAAGAACACGCCAAGTATCAAATCATTGGAAATACCGAATTTCAAATGGGAGACAACGAAGTAAAAATAGAAGTGACCAGTGAATCGGGAAAGAAAAAAACTTATAATGTCATAGTCCATCGTCAAGAAGATTTTAGTGGCAGTGACTATCTAACAGACTTAAGCGTTCAAGGTGGAACTCTTTCACCAGCATTTTCAAAAGAACAACAATATTATGAAGTAAAAGTTCCAAATACCCAAGATGAAATTACAGTAACAGCTACTCCAGAAGATGAGCATGCTACTGTAACAGGAGCAGAAACCTATAAATTAAATCCAGGAAGAAACTTAATAAAAGTAACCGTAACCAGTACCGATGGAAACATAAGAGATTACCAAATCCTTGTAATAAAAGATGCCAGCAGTGAAGCTAGATTAGAAAATATTACCTTAGATGAAATATTAAGTCCAAGTTTCCATAAAGATACTTACGAATACACAACCCAAACGGCATCTTCTTCTCTAAACATTACCAAAATAATTCCAGTGGATGAAAATGCAACCTATCAAATTTTAGGAAACAATTTTGATGACATTGGATGGTATGACGTAATCATAAGAGTGACAGCAAGTGATCAAAATACCAGAAAAGAATACATCATCCATGTAGAAAAAACCGCAAGCAATAACAATAACTTAGAAAATTTAGAAGTCTTAAATCATACCATTACCCCAACATTCAATAAAACAACCACACTATACCAAGTAACCGTTGGAAGTAACGTCAATAACATTGTCATCGAAGCAACCAAAGAAGATGAAAAAGCAAACGTTACGGGAGATGGCTTACAAAACTTATCACCTGGAGAAAATATTTTTATCGTAAAAGTAACAAGTGAATCAGGACGAGTAAAAGCCTATACCATTATTGTTAACAAAGAACGAGAAACCGAAAACAAATTAAGAGACTTAATCGTTCACAATGGAGTAATGACTCCAAGCTTTGATCCAGATACTTCCAATTATGAAGTCATTGTGGAGAATACCGAAAATAATCTAGATTTAACCGTTATTTTAGAAAATGACAAATCCTCTTATAAAGTAGTTGGAAATAACCTAAAATTAGGAATGAATGAAGTTAAAATTTTAGTGACTAGCGAAAGTGGAGTTGTCAATATTTATACCTTATCAGTGATCAAAAAAGAAGTAGTAAACGCCTTACTAGAAAATATCAAAGTCGAAAACTACCGTTTATCACCAAGATTTAATCGCTACATTAATCACTATGACTTACTAATTAATAATGAAACCGAATACTTAAATTTAACCGTTACTCCAGAAGATAAAGAAGCAACTTGGAAAATCATAGGAAGCGATGATATATACAAAGGAACCCAAACCATTACTACAAAACAAAAACTAAATTTAGGAGAAAGTACCATCGAAATCGAAGTAACCAGTAGTGATACCACCAAAAAAGAAACATATACCATTCACATTCATCGTCAAGAAAAAGACAATGATTTCCTAAATTATCTTTATACATCAGAAGGCGATTTAACCCCAAAATTCAATAGTATCTCAATGGAATATACCATCGATGTTTCTGAACATGTCGAAGTCATTGAATTATTTGGAGGTTCTAGTGATACAAGTGCAACCATTAATGGGTTAGGAACTCATACATTAATTCCTGGAGCAAATGAACTAGAAGTTTCCATTACTACGAAAAAAGGAATCAAAAGAGTATATTACATTACCGTAAATCGAAAAAAAAGTACCGAAAATTATTTAGAAACGTTAATTGCAAAAAATGGATTTACCATCTATGATTTAGATCCTCAATTCACAAAAGAAAACTTAAATTATGAAGTAAATGTCCCAGCAGGAACATTAAACATTACATTTGAAGGAACCTTTCATGAATCCGCAACCGTTACGGGATTAACAACATATGATTTAGAAAGTGGTACAAATACATTTTACATCAATGTAACCAGTGAAGAGGGAACCGTAAGGACTTATACAATTACAGTCAATCGTGAACACGATACCAACAACCATTTAATTAATATCATTCCAAGCCTTGGAACATTCACAGAAGAATTTGAATATGAAAAAATGGATTATGAACTTCATGTCGACGAATCCGCTGCCTTATTATCGTTTGAAGTCGTAACCGAATCTAATTATGCAACTGTTACAGGAACAGAAGCCAAAATCATTGAAGATGGAATTAGTACCAGAACCATAACGGTAACTTCAGAAAGTGGCGAAGAAAGAAGTTATACCATTACGATATATAAAGAAAGAAAAGATAATGCCAGATTAAAAGAACTGAAAATAAATGGCTATGAACTAGAAGAAGATTTTGATCCAAATCGCTTAGAATACCATGTGACATTACCAAATACCAAACAAGTATTATTTCAAAATGATGTAATTGCAGCAGCAGAAGACCCAAATGCCACCGTGAAAAAAAGCGAAAACCTAAAATTATCAACCGTAAGTCCAAATGAATTCATTATCACAGTGACTGCACCAGATGGATTTACCAAACAAAATTACAAAATTATCATTACAAGAGAAAAAGGGTCGAATGCTCTTTTAAACAATTTAGAAGTGACACAAGGAAAACTAGAAACAATCTTTACGCCAGAGACCTTAGAATATAACTGGATTATTTCCAAATCATTAACGCTTCAAAAAACAGACATTTTACCAACGCCAGAAGATAAGAATGCTACCATCAATATCATCGAAGAAGAAAATCGTTACAAAATTATCGTAACCAGTGAAGATCAAAGTACTACCAAAGAATATATTTTAAATCTAACCTATACTTCATTAAGTGATAATACTGAATTAGATCATTTAATTCCAAGCGTGGGGACACTAGATTACACTAATGACAGAACCGAATATGAAATGACTGTGGAAAATGATGTGACCGAAATTTCTTTTGATGCAGAACCGACTGATCCAAATGCTACCGTTGAAATGCCAGAAAAAATAGAATTAAATGATGAGAAAAATGAAATCATAATTACAGTAATAGCAGAAGATGAAGTCACCAAACGAACAATCAAAATAGTAATCAAAAAAGGAAAATCTTTGGAAAGTATCGAACCAAATGTTGAAAAACTAATTCTAGATATCGATGAAACAGAAAAAATAACCTATACCTTACTTCCAGAAGATACAACAGAGAGTGAAGTTAGATTTGAAAGTGAAAATGATCAAATCGCCGAGGTAGATGAAGACGGAAATGTCACTGCAAAAAGTTATGGAACTACAACCATCAAAATCATTAGTACCAAAAATGATTCCATTTCTACAACAGTTGAAATCTTAGTAATGAGAAAAAAAATAGCAAGTGACCAATTAGATGTGGTTCGAATGACTGAAGAAGATTTACAAGAAATGAGAGATGCCAAAGACTACATCATTGGATTAGATAGTGCCAAAAACAAAGAGGACTTCTTAAATACGTTATTGAATGACCGCGAATACATTCAAATTTATGACTTAGAGGATAACGAAGTAGAAGATACCCATGGAATTGGAACAGGATATCGTGTCAAATTAATTTATGAAGATGTAACATACGATGAATTATTAATTATCGTAAGAGGAGATTTAAATGGAGATGGATTAATCACTGCTCCAGACTTTGCAATCTTTAAAACATTCATGAATGGATTATCCGAATTTACATTTAAAGAAACCAAAGCATCCGATATTAATAATGATAAATTAATTACTGCTCCAGACTTTGTACTATTTAAAACCTATATGAATGGTCTGAAAAATTCATTAAATGAAATGTAAAAACTATCAACCAACGATAGTTTTTCTTTTTTTATATTTTGAAATAAAAAAAATAATATTTTTTCAATGATTTCTATCTATTTCAAAAAAAAATATGTTATACTTATCATAATAGAGAATATGATAGGGAGGTAAACTATGAAAAAAATCAATTCATATTTAAATATTATTCTAGTGGGTCTTGGGGTATTATTTTTCATACCAAAAAATGTTTTCGCTGCAACACCTTCATACTCCTTTGGGTTTGAAGCATACAATGTCAGCGAAGCATGTAATTTAGAAACTGAAGATGGGGCATGGGATTGTTGGGTTTCTCTAGTGCTAGGAGATTTAGCAGATTATAAAATCATTGACAATCAAATGACTAAAAATGAAAAAATCATGGTAGTCTTAAAATCAGAAAGCTTAGAAAACTCAGATATTGCCGTTTTAAAACTAACAGTACCAGTAGATACAACCAAGTTAAATCCTTATGAATATTCCATTTATAATACGGATACCACAAGAGAGGATTGGGGAATTTATCCAGCCATTAGAAAAGGAACCAGTTACATAACCAATTGGCAACCAACGATGGCTTACTCTAGTTCCAAAAATTGGTGGACATTAAATACCTATGATGACAAAATCGGAATGGCTGATTTTAAACCTTTAGTAACACCAGGATATTTAGCAGCAATGTTCTTTGAAGTCAAAAGTGACATTTCTCCAGGAGATGAAATTGAATTCAAATATCATTATGTTGCCAATGATGATCCCAATGCCTCATTAGAAGAAAAACAACTGGTTACAATATCAAATGAAGCATATGAAGAAGAAAAACAATATGGAACTTACAATAGTTTAAAACTTTCTATGGCATCTAGTAGTTCAAATATCAATACATTAGATACACTAACAGCAACAGGAAATAATGGAATATCTTATCCGTTCGGATTCGTTCCAGCATCCAAAGACAACATGGAATATTCCTTTACCGTTCCCAATGCCGTATCAAATATCAAATTAGAAGGAACTCCGACCGATGCCACAATCAAAGGAGCGACTGGTTTAATTAATATCGCTCCAGCACCTAGTGAATCCAATCCGAATCCTTCCGTAGATTCAAGTGGACATAATCTCGAAGTGGGAAAAAATGAAGTATATGTTACCATAACTTCTGCTCAAGGATCCGTTGCAATTTATAAATTAACCATCAATAGATTATCCAATGACACAAAATTAACGAGTGTAACAGGAACCAATGGAGTAGCTTTTGCAACCAAAACCGATGGATTTATTGATTCCTTAGAAGCATCCAATACCATTTCTGTTCCTTATTCTGTAGCAGATACCACAATTACTGCCAACTTAAATGATCCCAGTGCTACACTAGAATTCACTCCCACTTGGACATTAAACACAGATCATAATAATAATACAAAAAATACATTTACCATCAAAGTAAAAGCTGAAGATTGTAAATACAATACAACAGCGGTTCCTGGCAACGTTTGTACCGAAGAAACCTATCATTTTGCCATCAATAGAGAAGCTCCTTCCAAAGATGTTTCCCTAAGTAACTTAAAAATAGAAGATTTAATAAATAGTGGAGAACTATTAAATGAAACAAATCCCACCAAAGATGATTTTAATATTACCACTCCAGCAAATACTTCTAAAATTAAAGTGACAGCAACTCCAAACGATTCCAAAAGTACAGTTACTGTTTTAAATACCAACAGTAGTGGAGAAAATTTAATTAATGTTGGAGAAAATACCATTACCGTCAATGTAACCAGTGAAGCGGGAGCAAATGGAATTACCAAATCTTATACCATTCATGTCAAAAGATTATCCAATGAAACCAAATTAAAATCATTAAATGTTACCTCAAATCCAATAGGAACCTTTTTACCGACTTTTAATGCCAACTTAGATGTAACCGTTGGAAAATACACTTATACATATCCATCTACAGTATCAAGTATCGAAATTTCAGCAACAGTAGAAGATACAGATAAAGCCTATGTTAGTATTCTAGATAAAACCAAAGGAGAAACCGTAAACGATACCAATAAAAAATTAAATACATCTACAAAAACCGTTGGAATAGATACTAAAGAAGTATCCATTATTGTAACAGGAGAAAATGGAGATACAAGAGAATATGCCATTGACTTAACCAAAACCAAATCAACAGACAATGCCTTAAAAAGTTTAAGTATTAGTAATGGAACCATTAAAGAAACATTTCAACCAAACATTACCGAATATACTGCAGAAGTAGAAGCAAATGTTGATAGTGTAACCGTAACTGCTATTCCAAGAGATGAACAAAATGCTACCGTAACTGAAATTACAGGGAACACCAACTTACAATTTGGATCCAATAATAAAATTTACATTCGAGTAAAAGCAGAAAATGATAGTATTCAAACCTATACAATTACCATTACTCGAAAAGAATCAAACATTGCTTTCTTAGATGATTTAAAAATAGGATTTGATAACAATACGCCAAGTACTATTTCTGGATTTCATAAAGATACAATCAGCTATACCTTATATAACAAAACCAATCCATTACCTTATGAAACTAACACCATAAATATCGAATACACCAAAGGGATGAAAATGAAAGAATATCTGGAAATACTGGAGTAATGAACTTAGCAGCTTACCCAGGGAAACGCTTAGTAGACACTGACGATCATAAAAAAGTATACGAATACACATTCAATGTGAATGTAGACAGCCAAGATGGTAAAAATCATAAAACGTATACCATCGTATTATATAAAGAAGCAAACAATGATACCAGCATCAATCCAAATTCCGTCACCGTTCATGGAGTTTCTGCAACCGTAGATCCCAATGATGATTCAATTTATCATGTCGAATTAGAAAATAGGTATACAAAAGTTGAAAGAACAAACGTAAGTGTAACGCCAACAACTGGTAGCTCTAGAGTAACTTGGATTAGTGATACCATCAATTTAAGTACCGAAAATCCCAATATATTTTCCTATTCCGTAACCAGTGAAGATGGAACTGTTAAGAATTATGAAATTCATATTACGCGAAAAAAGTCGACGAATAACACCTTGACAAAAGTAAATCTTACCGTTGATGGTGAAACAAATATCAGAAATTGTAACTTTGATAATGGAGCAACCACTTGTAAAATCGAAGTTCCAACTGGAACGACAGGGTATACCATTGAAGCAGTATTACCAGAAGGTGCAACCATCAATCCAGATAATAATACACATTATGATATGGGAGAAGATAAAAGCGATTCCATCAAAAATTATACCTTCACAGTAACCGCAGAAGATGGAACTCCAAAAACTTATACCATTACAGTAGAACGTTTAAAATCATCTGACAACTTATTAAAAACTTTGGAAACCAATGCGGGTAGCAATAACTTAATCATGGTTCCAAACTTTACAGATGGAGTAACAGAAAACTATAATGTCACAATACCAAGTACCCAAAGAGATTTGACCATTCATGCTTTAGCAAATAGCAAAACAGCAACCATTACCAGTACCGAATATCAAGGTATACCAAGTGATGAAATTACCATAAACCTATCAGGATTAGAATATGGAGAAAAAGTCGTTGAAATTACCGTAACTGCTGAAAATAACACCACTAAAAAATATCAATTGACGATCACAAGAGAAGAAAATAATGAACCACGTTTATCAATGATTACCATAAACAATAATCCAATTAATGATTACTTAACAGGAACAACATTTGATAGAGATCCAAGCAAACCAATCAATGATACAACTTATGAATATACATTAGATATCTTTGATTACAGTATGCCAAAAATTACAATTGATGCCACTCATATGGATACGGAACATGGAACCATATCTGGTCTTGGAGAAAAACCAATCAAAACCATTTATTATGGTACAACTTACGAAAGTGGTAATACATATGTCAATGATATTATCATAAGATCAACAGCTCACAATGGAGATTACAAAGATTACACCTTACATATTACAAGAAAAGCAAATAATAATGCTGAAGTTGATTCTGTATTCATGAATTATAATGGATCAAATCATAGTGCAACAAAAAATGGGGATATTTTTGAAATCACAGTCCCAAATGAAGTCAAAATAGCCAACGATCAAAATGTCATCGTAAATTTACAAACACCAGCTCATGAAACCCTTCCAGAAGATGCTAAAGCCAAAATTACAATGGCAGAAACATCATTACGAACAGATGATCCAACCAACCAAAATGAGAACATCCATAAATTTACAGTCACCAGTGAAGATGGAAGTACTATCAAAGAATATACTATGAAAATTACAAGAGAATTAAGTACAGATACAACATTAAGTGACATTCGAGTACTAGATGCAACCACGAAAGTGAATGTCGGATCATTCAATCCAGGATTTGGAAGTATGACAAGTTATACAGTCAGTGTTCCAGTATCTACTACCAAAATCAAACTAGAAGCAGATTTACATGAAAGTCATCAAAAAATCTTAACCGACTTAGAGGAAGAAATTGACTTAAGTACCAATAATCAAAAAACAATCATCATTGAAGTCGAAAGTGAAGCTGGCACCACGGGTACTTATACCTTAAATATTAAACGACAAGAAAGTGATATCAATACGTTAAAAATCTTAAAAATAAAAAGTGAATCTGGAGATTATTATCCAGTAAATACCATCGATAGTACCCATTTTACTGTTGAAATACCAGGAACAATTGATAAAGTTTTAATGGAAGCGGAAAGTGATAGTCCAGTCTCTACCATTATTTATAATGGCGTAGATCTAGATACTACCAACACTTATACCATTCAAAAAGGAAAAAATAATAAAACCTTTACCATTACAAGTGAATCTGGATTATCACAAGAATACTATGTAGAAATTACAAAACTAGCAAAAACAGATGCAACCTTAAAAAAATTAACCTACAAATTCCAAGAAAATGAATCAGAAATCGAAATTCCATTAATAGATGGACAATTGGAATATACCTTAAATACCGTTTCCAATGAAATCAATCAAATCATCATTGGGGGAAATGCAACAGATGAACCAGATGCCGTAGTAAAAAATGGATTTGCTACTCATCCATTAAACACTGGAAAAAATGAAATCGAAATTGTAGTAGAAGCAGAAGATAAAACAATAACAAATACTTATAAAATTATCATCGAAAGAGAAAAAAATAAAAATGCTTATCTAAGTACTTTAACAAGTATCAATCCATTTGAAGAATCATTAGATTTACAGAATACATTTACCTATACAATGTATGTCGATGAAACCAAAGAAACTTTATCAGAAACAGAAATTACTGCCATGGCTGAAGTTTCAACTTCAAAAGTCGAATTACTAAGTGGAGAATTAAATCTTTCCACAACAACCGAAAACATTTACGAAATTAAAGTAACCGCAGAAGATGAAACCATTACAAACACTTATCAAATCAAAGTAATTCGTCCAAAATCAACAGATGCAACTCTAAAAAATATTATTTTAACAAATGGAGTGACTTTAAAAGAAACCTTTGATCCAAGTCAAAATACATACACCCTTCAAGTACCTTATGGGGTAGAGACATTTGAAATTACTGGAGAAAAAAATGTATCTGTTGCCATCGTTGGAGGAAATGGAACCTACAATGCAACGGATCAGCCAACCATTACTTTAACAGTAACTGCAGAAGATCCAAATACTCCTATCAATACATATACATTTACAATTGAGATTCTTCCATCCAATGAAACAACCTTAACCAGTTTAGAAGTAGTAGGTTATCCATTTACCGATGGAACCAATGAAGTAGTATTTGAAGAAAACAAAGATACTTATAGCATTGGAAATATCAAAAAAGCGGTTGATAAAGTAACCATAAATACAAGATTGAAAAACGAAAATGCAACCGTTACTTATTGGATCGATCAAACCGAAATTACAAATTGTCATCAACAAGCAACTTGCGAAGTACCATTAAAAAAT
>CAOKLK010000001.1 GCA_948469295.1 uncultured Mycoplasmatota bacterium | reverse complement strand
AACGAGAAACATGTTTAAATAAGAAATTGCTTTCTATGTCAGAAGTATCAATGATAAGTGAATGTAAGAGCAACAATTGGCTATATAAATCAAATCAAAGAATATGGACCATCATGCCTCTTTTAGATTCCACAAACGCCTCATCTGTTTTCTTTATGATGGATGGTGGATCGCCAAGTCAACTTTCCGCATCTTTATCAAATAATATGATCCCAGCAATATATTTAAAAACAAATGTAAAAGTGATAAGTGGAAATGGAACAACAACTTCTCCATATATAATGGAATAAAAATTCCAAATAAAAAAAACATATTTCATAAAACAAATAAAATATGTTTTTTACTTTCATAGAAAAAAGAAAAAATGAAATTGCCAAAATCATTTTCATATGGTAAGATGATAATAATAAAGAATAAGGGAGTGACTGTATGACAAATGATTTGCTAGTAAAAATCGATACCCTGATTGAAATGTCAAAAAGTACATCAAATTACGATACGCTAAAAGCAGAACTAATAGAAATTCAAGCAGATATAGATCTAAAGAAAAAAGAAATGGAAGACTTAAGGCTTAGTATCAAAGACGAAAAATATATCAAAGCCAGTGATCGTATTATTGATGAAAATATTAAAGTAAGTTTAGAATTGAAAATTCAAAAATTAGAAGCTAATTTAAAAAAATCAGAAAAAGAATTAAAAAAGATTTTAAAAGAAGAAGAGACCTCTCATCAAACCATGCTAACTTGGGAAGAAAAAGTTTCAAAATTAACAAAACTACTTTCTGTTCTAAATGAAAAATTAAATTCATTAAACAAAAGTGATAAAGAAACTAGAGAATACTATCAAAATCTTATTTCTGAAACCGAAAAAAAACTAGAATCAGCAAAATTACAAGTAACAGAAACCAAAGAAGAATATTTAAGCGTTTCTAGAAAACTAACAGATTTTACCAACGATGTTACAAAATTAAAAACCAGTATTCAAGAAGAAAAAGAAAAATTATCGAAAACAATTGAAAGCCTTTTAAACAATGAATCTTATATTGATCAAAATAAAAAGAATGAAGATGAAAAAAGATTAAATCATTTAAGAACGAAAATAGAAGAATTACAAACTAGAAAAGAAGAAATTTTAAAAGATCCAAGTTTAATTGGCAATGAAGCCAAAGAACTTTTAATAGAAGATGATCGTACTGGGTGTTTAGCTAAAGTAAGAGAATTAGTTACAATTGTGAAAAAGCTACCTTTCATGGAATTAGATAACAGTAGTGAAGTAAATAAAATTTTAAAAGAAGCGTTAGAAACTGCATCATTAGAACGTGATGAATACGCAAGTTACATTGAAAGTAAACAATACAATGGAAATGATACCAAAATTGTCAAAGATCGTCAAAAATATCTAGAAGAACAAAAACAAGAACTAGAAGAAGAGTTGACAGAACTAAAAAATAAAATAAAACAAATTGATACCGTAAAAGTAAAGGAAATCAATAGTTTATTAAGTGCAGCAACTGTAATTGAAGAAACATTAAAAAAAGAATTGAATGAATACAAAATTGTAATTGAAGAAGAAAAAGAAAATGAATCGCCAAAGAAAAAAGCAGTCCTTTTAGCATCTTATAAAAAGAAAGAAGAAGAACTTGCGATTATTGAAGAAATGATCAGTGCATACGAAAATGAAATGGAAGACTTAATGTTATATTCAAAAGAATTAGAAATAGAATCCATTGGAAAAATAAATGAAAAAATAAACAAAATAGAAAAATCTTTAAAAGATGTAGCTAAAAAAGTTATGGTGAGTGGAAGAGCAACCGATGTATTAGCAGTGGAAAGTGATAAAAATAAACTAAAAGAATTAAATGACAAAATAAATGCAATCAATGAAAGAAAAAAATACAAAGAAACACCAAGTGAAATTTATGATGAAATAGAAATGGCTTTAGGAGCCTTCCTAGAAGAGGAAAGTAAAAATATCATAGAAGATCCAAATGATTTCCGAATTACAGAAGACTTAACACCTTCAATAGAAGATTTTACAAGAGTAGAAAAAAATAAAAATGTAATCGAAGAAAAAGAAAACTTAGAAGAACGAATCAATATTGATTGGGACGACGATATCAAAGTATCAGAAGAAGCACCTATTGTCATGACAGAAGTCGAAAATCCAACACCAGAAATAATTTCTAATCCTATCATCGAAGAAACAATAACACCATTAGAAGAAATTAAACCTATGGACTTTTCCATTTTAGATTCTGTACAAATCCCAGTGACAGAAAGATTAAAAGTCATTAACATTGAAGACTTAGAAAATCAAACTGAGGAGCCAAAAGAAATTGAAAATCAATCAGACGTCATGATCAGTGATTTTAAAGATGACGACTACATTGATTTTGACTCGATTATTGGAGGTTAAGAATGAAATTAAAAATCAATACCATCATAACCTTAGAAAATAATAAAAAATACTTGTTATTAAATGAAACTACTTGGCAAGAAAAGCACTATTTTCTAGCAATGGAAGTTTCAGACAATAAAGAAGTAATTCCTGATAACGTAATTATTTTCGAAGAAATCAATACAAATCTAGAAATTTATATAGAAAAAATCACGGATAATGATTTAATTCAAACATTAACTGTTCTATTAAAAGCACAATTATAGTGCTTTTTTTGACACATTTCTTTTATTATAATAAAATATAAAAAAGGATGTGAAAAAATGTTAAAATACGTAACAGATTCCAGAAAAGTAAAACCTGGACAAACTTTCATCGCGATCAAAGGCAATACCGTCGATGGACATGATTATATCGAAGATGCAATTCAAAAGGGAGCTACCAAAATTATCGTCGAACATGAAGTATCATCTTCTGTTCCAATAGAAATTGTCGAAAGTACAGAAAGTTATTTACAACAACATTTAGTAGAAGAATATAGTAGCCAATTAGAAAATTTAAATATTATTGGAATAACTGGAACCAATGGAAAAACTACCACTTGTTTCTTAACATATCAACTTTTAAAATCATTAAGGGTAAAAGTCGCTTATATGGGAACCATCGGTTTTTATTTTGAAGACACCAAAATAGAATTACCAAATACTACTCCAGAAATAATTACAATTTACGATTTATTTTTAGATGCCTTAGAAAAAGGATGCACCACGATTGTCATGGAAGTAAGCTCTCATGCCATTGCCTTTGCAAGAATTGCTGGGTTAAAATTTCAAATAGCAGGTTTTACAAATCTTACAGAAGATCATTTAGATTACCATAAAACCATGGAAAATTATTTAAATACCAAATTAAAAATTTTAGATTATTTAAAACCAAATGGCATATTTTTAACAAATATAGATGATCCATCCAGTCAAAAATTTATGGAAAAATATTCAAATTCCAAAACTTTAGGAATTGCGGACAGTGATTATCACATTTTAGATTTTAATATCACACCAGCTACTACCAAAATTCAATTAAAATTTGAACAAAAAGAATATGCTATTGAAACCAATCTAACAAGCAAATTTAATGTGTATAATTACATTACAGCACTAGCGATTGTGCATGAATTAGGTTTCACATTAGAAGAAATTATCGAAAACACCAAAAACATTTATCCACCCAAAGGAAGATGTGAAACTTACAAAGTAAAAAATGGCTATGCCGTAGTAGATTATGCTCATACTCCAGATGCAGTAGAAAAAGTAATCGATTCCTATAAAGAACTAGCGAAAAAAAGAGTCATCACTCTAATTGGATGCGGAGGAGATCGTGATCCAATCAAAAGACCAATTATGGGAAATATTGCATCAGAAAAAAGTGATTATGTAATTTATACCAGTGATAATCCAAGAACAGAAGATCCAAAAAAGATAATGGATGATATCATAAAAGGTGTAGAAAAAGATAATTATGAAATCATCTTAGATCGGAAAACCGCAATCAAAAGAGCATTAGACTTAATATTAGAAGATGATATTGTTTTGATTTTAGGAAAAGGACACGAAGATTATCAAATTATTGGACATGAAAAAATTCATTTTGATGATGCTGAAGAAATTATAAATTATGGAAAATAAAATCAAAATGAAAATTGAAAAAGGACAAATTTATCGTCATTTTAAAGGAAGAAAAGTAGAAATAATAGATATTGCAGTGCATTCTGAAAACCTAGAAGAACTTGTATTATACAAACACTTAGAAGAAGAAAATGTAACCATTTGGGCAAGACCTATTACTATGTGGGATGAGTATGTCGAAAAAGAAAAATGTCCAAATGGCAAAGAGCAACGTCGTTTTGAATTAATAAAACCTTCAGAGAAATAAAAATGTTTTTATTTCTCTCTATTTTTTTGATGTTAAAAAACGTTTATTCTAATAAAAACATATGATATAATTAGTGTCATAAAACGATAAATAAATATCTTTGTAAAACTGGGACATTCTAAAAGGTAGTGATGGTTATGAAAAAGAAAAAAATGTTAATGTTTGGAAGTATCGGATTAGTGTTATTGTTAGTAATTAGCATTTCTTATGCGTATTGGAGCTTAACCTTTACCCAAAATGAAAATAATGTTGTAACAACCGATTGTTTTGAAATAGAATTTCTAGAAGGAGAAAAAATCAATTTAACTAAAACCTATCCCATGAGTGATACGGATGGACTCCAAACAACTCCCTATCATTTTAAAATAAATAACGTATGTGATAGTAGTGCCAGCTTTCAAATAAATTTAGAAACATTATCAGATGAAATGAAAAAACTTCCAGACAAATATTTAAAAATAAATCTTCAAGAAAATGAAATTTCTAAAATTACAACCAAATTAGATAAAGACTTAAATCCAAAATTAACAACCGATCCAACGATCGAAGAAGCCCTAGAAAGCTACAAACTATTAAAAGGAACATTGAATCCCCAAGAAGAAAAAGAATTTGATGTAAGAATCTGGATGCATAGCGATGTGACAGCGAATGATAAAGATAGTATGAATGCTACCTATAATGGAAAAATAACGATTATTTCAAGTTATTCCCTCCCTACCTTTGAAACGATAATAAAGACAAACACAGTAACGAGTGGAACCGGAATATACAAAGTAACTCATGAAGATGCTAACATTACCTATACCAATGATCCTGTTGCCATACAAAATTTAAAACAAACCGAATATCGATATGCGGGATCTAATCCAAATAATTATATTAATTTTAATAATGAGTTATGGCGAGTGATTGGACTTGTCAATACTCCAGAGGGTCAAAGAATAAAGCTAATTCGCAATGAAAATATTGGAAGTCGTTTATGGTTTAATAGTCCTCAAAACGTAAATGGAAGTTTTGGTATCAATGAATGGAGCCAATCTGAGATTAAAAATTATTTAAATCAAGATTATTATAATAATTTATCCTTAGATGCGAAAAACCAAATTGATGAAGTAACATGGAATACTGGAAGTTCTCATGAGTCAAGTTATTATAACACCACCACCAAAAGTGCATATGATATGGAGCGAAACAATATGATTGGAAAAGTATGTAATCCAAGTTCCCAGTATTGTAACGATACAATTCCAAGAACAACTTCCTGGAAAGGACAAGTTGGATTAATGTATCCAAGTGATTATGGATATGCAACCATTGGAGGAAGTAATCATGATCGTGAAGCATGCTTAAATGCTACTCTAGGATCATACAGTGCTTTTTCCAATTGTAAGCATAATAATTGGTTAATAAAGGAAGAAGCAATATGGTTAATGAATCCTATGAGAGAAGATAAAGCGGCAATATATGTCCTTGTTCGAAGTAAAGCAGCTGGTTTGGGAAGGGCACAAGCTGGAAGAGATCCTCTTATAGTTTATCCAGTTGTTTACTTAAAACAAGAAGTGAAAATAGAATCTGGAACCGGATCTGCAAATGATCCCCTAAACATTATTTTAGAAGATTAAAAAAACTTTTGAAAAAAATTCAAAAGTTTTTTTTCAAGTTAATCAATTTCAAATGGATTAGAATTATCAAAATCTTGATCCATTAAAAATTCGTGAATAAACTCTTCTTGATTTTCCACTGCAATCTCTTCAATACGATCTACTCGGCATTTTTCACTCACCAAAATCGCTTCAATTTTCGAAACAGCAGCATGAACCTCATCATTTACTACAACATAATTATATTTAGGAATTTCATTAATTTCTTGATACGCAGTTTGAAAACGTTTTATAATTTGTTCCTTTGTTTCTTGACCACGAGAAACAATTCTTTTTTTCACATCTTCCATACTTGGAGCCATAATAAAAATTAAAATCGTTTCTGGAAATTTTTCCTTAATTTGTTGAGCACCTTGAACTTCAATTTCCAAAAGAACATCTTTTCCAGATTCCAATAATTCTTTTACTTCTTTTTTCGGAGTACCATAATAATTACTTTGATGTACCATAGCATATTCTAAAAATTCATCATGTTCAATTTTTTCTTCAAACTCTTGTTTACTTACAAAATAATAATCAATTCCGTTTTTTTCGCCTTTTCTCATTCCTCTAGAAGTATAAGATACGGATAAAGAAAGATTATCATTTCGTTTCATAAGTTCTTCAATAACCGTACCTTTTCCAGCACAAGTTGTTCCAGAAATAATAATTAAACTTCCTTGTTTTTTTTGTTTTAGCATAAAACAATCCCTTTCTTTTAGTGAATGTATTATAACACTAAAAGAAAGGGATTAAAAGAATATTTTAAGTGGATAAAAAAGCGAAAATTCAAATGCATTAAAAAAACTTTACTTTCAAATTCACTTTGATATATAATAAGAAAAGAAACAAGGAGGTAAATTATGGAATTAAAAGGAAGTAAAACAGAAAGTAATTTAATGGCAGCTTTCGCAGGAGAAAGCCAAGCAAGAAATAAATATACTTATTATGCTTCACAAGCAAGAAAAGAAGGGTATGAACAAATTGCAGCAATTTTTGAAGAAACAGCTAACAATGAAAAAGAACATGCCAAAATGTGGTTTAAAGAATTAAATGGTGGTAAAGTACCAGATACATTAACCAACTTAAAAGATGCAGCAAATGGAGAAAACTATGAATGGACTGACATGTATAAAAACTTTGCAGAAGTTGCCCGTGAAGAAGGCTTTGAAAGTATTGCAGTTTTATTTGAACAAGTTGGAGAAATTGAACGTCATCATGAAGAAAGATACATGAAACTTGTTGAAAATATGGAAAATGATTTAGTATTCCAAAAGGGAGAAGAACGTGTTTGGATTTGTAGAAATTGTGGACATGTAACCGTAGGAGAAAAAGCACCAGCTGTCTGTCCAGTTTGTAAACATCCTCAAAGCTTTATGGAATTAAAAGCAGAAAATTATTAATATTTTACAAGGAAATATTCATAAGTAGTTTTAATAATTCTAAATAAGAGAAAAAGTAACATGGCTGAAATTACTTTTAGTACCTATTAAAACGAAATTCAAAATATGGAGTAAAATCGGAGAGTTCCCGTTAAAAACTACAAAGTGCTAGAAAACCTAGAATTTGGGTGGTACCGCGGGTAGATCTCGTCCCTTACAATATTTTTGTAAGGGATTTTTTTATGATAAAGGAGAATCAAAAAATGATAGAAAAAGTAAAAAGCTTAAAAGAAGAAATCAAAACTAAAATAGAAAATGCTTCAAACCTAAAAGAAATCAATGAAATAAAAGTAATATATTTAGGAAAAAAAGGAGCAATGAATGAATTAACAGAACATTTAAAGACGTTAAATAATGAAGAAAAAAAAGAATTTGGAAAAATATTAAATGAACTAAAAAATGAAATCAATCAATTATTCGAAGAAAAAATAAATTTTTATGAAGAACAAGAACTAAATGAAAAACTAGAACAAGAACAAATTGATATTACACTTCCAGCCACCAAAATTCCCTTCGGATCGCCAAGTATCATTGAAAAAATTGTAGAAGAAGTAGAAGATTTATTAATGACAATGGGATACGATGTAGTAGATGGTCCAGAAGTAGAAAAAGATAAATATAACTTTGAAATGCTAAATTTACCAAAAGGTCATCCAGCTAGAGATGCTCAAGATACATTTTATCTAGAAGGAGAAGAACTATTACTGAGAAGTCAAACCTCACCAGTACAAATAAGAACCATGTTAGAGGGAAAAGGACAACAACCAATTCGAATGATATGTCCTGGAAAGACTTATCGAAGAGATGATGACGATGCCACTCACTCTCATCAATTTACTCAAATAGAAGGATTACTTGTAGATAGAAACGTTAGTTTGTCTGATTTAAAAGGTACGTTTGATTGCATAGCCAAACATCTATTTGGAAATGATTGTGAAACAAGATTTCGTCCGAGCTATTATCCATTCACCGAACCTTCTGTAGAAACTGATATCAGTTGCCACTTATGTCATGGAAAAGGATGTAATATTTGTAAAAACACTGGATGGATAACCGTTTCAGGAGCTGGTATGGTTCATCCAAATGTATTAAAAAATTGTGGGTACGACCCCAAAGAATGGCAAGGATTCGCATTTGGTTTTGGAGCAGAACGTTTAGCGATGATTAAATATGGAATTGATGATGTTCGAACATTTTATATGACCGATTTAAGAGAATTACAAAACTTTGATAGAAAGGAGATCAAACATGATTAATTTAGAATGGGTAAGTGAATACATAGATATTAGTGATCAAGATTTAGAAGAATTAGCTAAAAAAATAACCAAAGCGGGAATTAACATTGAAAAAGTTATGACCAAAAAAATCAAAAATGTAGTAATTGGAGAAGTATTAGAATGCATAGATCATCCAGATTCCGATCACTTACATATCTGCCAAGTAACTACAGGAAATGAAACGTATCAAATAGTATGTGGTGCTCCCAATGTAAGAAAAGGATTAAAAGTAATCGTAGCCCTTCCAGGAGCAATCCTTCCAGGAAATTTTGAAATTAAAAAAAGTAAAATTAGAAATCAAGAATCCAATGGAATGATATGTGCATTATTTGAATTAGGATTAGAAGAAAAAACAGAAGAAAACTACAACCGTGGAATCGAAGAATTACCAAGTGATGCCCCTCTTGGAAAAAATATATTTGAATATTTAAAATTGGATGATACCTTATATGAATTAGATATTCATAAACATCGAAATAATGATTGTTACTATCATATTGGGTTTGCATATGAAATTGCAGCAATACTAAATAGAAAAGTAACCTATCCAGAACATACAACCAATCCCATCCAAGATTCTATAGAAAATCATGTAAGCTTAAAAGTAGAAACATCCAAATGTCCTTATTGTTTAATGAAAATGGTAACAGATGTTCAAATTGGAGAATCTCCAGAATTTATTAAAAGACGTTTAAATGCTTATGGAATGCGTTCTATAAATAACGTGGTAGACATCTCAAATTACGTAATGCTAGAATATGGCCAACCACTTCATTTTTACGATCAAGAAAAAGTTGGAAATAACATTTTAATTCGGGATGCCAAAGAAGAACAAATTACGACCCTAGATGGAATAGAAAGAATAACAACTAACAATGATATAGTAATTACAGATGGAAATAAACCCATTTGTATTGCAGGTGTCATGGGTGGGTTAGAAACAGAAGTAACAGAGAATACCAAAACGTTACTAATCGAAAGTGCTATTTTTGAAAGTACTAGCATCCGTTATACTTCCAATCGTTTAAATCTTCGAAGTGAAGCATCTATCCGTTATGGAAAAGGATTAAATAACGAATATACCAAAGAAGCAAACGAAAGAGCAAGCTACCTGTTATAAAAATATGCCAATGCCAAAGTATTATCTGGAACTCTTACACATGATCATGTGGATAAAACTCCAAAAATCGTCACATTTAAAGAAGAAGAAGTCAATTCTCTTCTAGGAATCACCATTTCTAAAGAAGATATGGAAATAGAACTAAATCGACTAGATTTTCCTTATGAATACAAAAATAACGAATTTATCGTAACAATACCAAAACGTAGATTAGATATCGATCCTTATGTAAATGATATAGCAGAAGAAGTAGGAAGATTATATGGATATCATAATTTAAAATCGACCTTACCAATTTGTTCAATCAAAAAAGGAGAATACAAAGGAGATGTAAAATATCGCAAAATTATTTCCAAAAGACTACGTACCCTTGGATTAAATGAATGTAAAACTTACACATTAACCTCCCCAAAAATGGCCAAATTATTTCGATATGATTCAAAAGAAAATAAAGAATTACCAAATCAAATGAGTGTTGATAAATCGATATTAAGAACGACTATCATTCCATCATTATTAAATGTTTATGACTATAACAAAGCCAGAAAAAATAAAGACGTATTTCTTTATGAAATTAGTAAAACATATGATATCAATTATCAAGAAGAAAGTAAAATTGCTTTATTAATCAAAGGAAACTATGTACAAAATGAATGGAATAAAATTGCAGTAAAAGCAGATTTCTTCTTATTAAAAGGAATGATTGAAAATTTACTAGATTACATGGGATTAAAAAATCGTTATAGTTTTGAAAAAGATACCATACCAAATCTTCACCCAGGAATGAGTGCTAGAATTTTATTAGATAAAAAACCAATTGGAATCATCGGACGAGTTCATCCAAGCTTAAAAAAAGATGAAATTTATGTTGCAGAATTATCACTAAATGCTCTGATGATAAATGTAAAACCTTTAAAATTTAAAGAAGCAAATAAATATCCAGAAATAACAAAAGACGTTGCCTTTATTTTAGATAATGAAATTGATAGCGAAACAATCAAAAAATGTATCATCAAAGAAGGGAAAAAAATATTAACAAATTGTGAAGTATTTGATTTATATCCAAATATTAAAGATGGAAAAAAATCTTTAGCTTACAAATTAACATTCCAAGACGAAACAAGAACGTTAACCGAAGAAGAAGTAATGAATGTATTTAATGAAATTATCAAAAAAGTTACAGAAACTTTCCGAGCAGAATTACGTGACAAATAATAAATAAGCCATCAAATGATGGCTTTTTGTTTTATAAAAATTCAATCAAGAAATATTAACTTATCAAATTTTTATCATAAAAAAATAATCACCAAGATTATTAGTGATTATTTAATCAGTTGTAAAAATTATTAAAATTGTAAACCATTCCATGATTCATGAGTTGGTTTATTTGCTGGACAATTATCAAATATACGATCAATTGTTATCCCTTCTGTGTAAATAAAATTTTCTCCATACACAATATTAGTTAAAGAATTACACGTATAAAACATCTCTTCCATATATTCCACCTTCTGATTGTATTTAAAAAGTATAAGTTTTGTTATCTTTATTTAGTACGAAATATCCCATCACGCTTCCATTTTGATTTTCAGATAAGTCAAAACTTAATACTGCTTCTTTTGGATTCATTTCATCTTCCATTACAATTTTAGTAATATTACTTTTATATATTTTGACTGTGCCATGCTATCACAAATATTTTTAATCATAAAAGTATATAACGTATTCTTCATTCCCTCACTATCACTGACTGGATAAGTTTTGGAAAGATTAATTGCATTTCCTTCCATAAATTCTATTTCAAAACAATCTGTCATAACAACATTATTCTCGGATTACGTAAATGAGAACCCCCAATAAGCATAACTGATTCCTATTACAAATAATAATCAAATTATACATCCTAAGGGAATTAATATTGTTTTCTTATCCAGAACCATCACTACTTTCAACTATTTTCAACTATTTACTTAGCTTATTATACAACAACTATACCATATTTTTTTAATTAGAAATGATTTTTATAAAAAAAAGCAAATGCTTGTCATTTGCTTAAAACTCTTTGGTTTCACCAGTAAAAGTCCATCCAGACTCTTGTGGTTTATTACTCCATTTATAAGTTAAGTCAATTTCTGGATCATTGGTTTTAGTTGCAGAAATCTTATTACCAGAAATAGTTTTAACACATTGTTTTCCATTTAAAT
The DNA here is from genome assembly GCA_948469295.1 of uncultured Mycoplasmatota bacterium. Classification (GTDB taxonomy): domain Bacteria; phylum Bacillota_I; class Bacilli_A; order RF39; family UBA660; genus MGBC162267. Next base: position 4,088 of record CAOKLK010000001.1, on the reverse strand, counting down.
CATATCCACTTGGACATTTGTAACCAGTAAATACAGTACTTTCATCACGAACACAAATATCACCATCCATACGATAATCGGTATTTTTACAATAATAATATCCCTCTTGTTTTGTAGTTTTATAACATTCTGTATGAATTCCTTTTCCCTTTTTCTCGTATCCAGTCGGACATATATATGAGATGCTTTCTTCAATTACTTTAGCTCTACTGTATTTTAAACATTGAGAATTGTCTTTACTAAGTTCATATCCAGTCGGGCAAGTTTTGGTATCAATAAGATTTGTATAATAATAACATTTAGTTCCTTTTTTTTGTACTTCATGAACTCCATCCGATGGACAAACATAATCCTTTTCTCGCGTAAAATATTGATAAACATATTTATTTTTATTATTACTTCGATAAACTGCTTCTAATTGATAACGTTTATAATCATCACTAGACTTTTCATAAGAAAAAGTTTTAGTAGAAACATAATTCCAATCACTCCAAGCTGTATCTGCATACAAAACTCGAACACAACGATTTCCACTTTTCTTATAAGGACTTGGACAACTTTTTTTGATTTCATAATCACGAGTTTCTAAACATTCATTTCCCACTAAAGTTTTATTTTTAGGACAAGTATATTCTTCTTTTTGAATTACTTCAATAGGTTCCACATATTCATAAATATCATCCATTTTTTTATAACTAGGTTTCATTGTTTTTCTAGCATATGTTTTATACTTCGCAATAGGCTCTGCAAATAAAGTAGTAGCACTTGCATAACAATATTTTCCGTTTAAAGTATATCCTTCTGGACAACTATATTGATAATTATCTGTAATAACCTCTTTTTGCAATTTATAATAAACATTCGAACTTTCAGAAACGGTATCTTTATCAGAATAAACAAGAGTATAATCTTTTTCATCTTCCATATTTGGACAAGATAAATAAGCATTTAAATTATACTTTGTCGAAGTTTTTTTAGAAATTGTGACTTCACTTTTCGAAGCATTACAAACGTTTCCTTTTTTATCTTTTAAAGGTTCCATATAATGATCATCAATTAAATCTTGTAACGATATCGTATATTCTTCATTCTTTTCCATCGGGCGATTATGTTCTTTATAATATTGATAAGCACTGTTTTTTATAGTTTCTAAATTCTTTTCTAAAACTTTCTTTTGAGAATTTTGACTCCATTTTGTAGTGACAAAAATAAAAAGAAAAAATACTAATAATAAAATTCCTAATTTTTTAAAAATATCAGGAAAATTAAAATGTTTTTTCATATCTTGAAAAGAAAATTTTGCGTAAATGTTTATCTTTTTTTCTTTATTTATCTCTTTTTATGTTTCGTTCACAACCGCTTCATCATACATAAAAATTCCCCCTAAATAAATGCAAAAATAAAATCCAATGAATAAAGATATTATAGTATATTTCAAAAATACTGTCAAACTACTAGAATTAGCAAAAAATAGTGTTATAATTAAAAGAACAGGTGGGAAATATGGAAAATAAAATTCATACAAGTTTAAAAAATATATTAGCAGAAAGATTGAAAGAAGTAACTTTATCTCCAAAATTTATTACTACTATAGAAAAAGAAATTTTAAAAAAATACGAACAAAATCCAGAAAAAGAGTTTGAAAAAATAATCAAAGAAACATTAAGATATCATTTGTTTTTAGCAATTAAAAAAGATAAAACTAAAGTCTTATTTAAAAAATTAATAAAGCCATATCTTTTTTTATATCAACAAGTGAATGAAGTTTATAATTTAGAAGACAATGAAAAAAATAGAGACCTTTTTATTGATATAAATGTTTTTTTACGACTAAATTTAGCACCCGAAATAGATCTATCAATTCCTCTACGAGACATGTATCGTGATAATATACCAAAAAAAATAATGCAAAAAAAAGAAACGCTCATCGAAAAAGAATTTGAAGGAGATAAAAAAATTTTAAAAATAATAATAAGTACTTTAACAGAAAAAGAAAGAAATACATTGTATTCTTTTAAATCAGATACAAAATTAGATCTTAACAATTATTATATTTATCGAGAATTAGTAAAAAAAGTAAAAGCAAAAATGCAGTGCTATTTTCTTATGAAAATAAATGGAATGAAAGAAGACCAAATAATAAAAGAACTCCAACAAGTTTCCGTTTCTAAAATTCCCGATTATTTACAAAAATTAGAAGATCAGTTTTATACAACTTTTCATGTTCAAAAAGAAGTATTTGAAGAATATTTAGAAAAATTACAAAAACAAAATCCTGATGAGTATCAAATAGTGTTAATATTTTTAGGAAGAAAAATTTATTGGACACATGTAAGTGAAGAGCAAATTTTTGAAATTATAAAAAATATCATTAAAAATTTGAAAGCAGAAAATGTAATTGAGAAAAAAACTTATCGAAGTAAAATTCTGGAAGAATTTAAAGGGGATCCAATAGTTCTAAATACAATAATGGCAACATTAACACAAGAAGAACTTGAGATATTAGGTTCTGATATCGAAGAAAGTGAAAAAGAAAATTTTTTATTAACAGAAATAATTAAAAAGTTAAAACAAAATATGTGTTGTTATTTTCTTCTAAAAAAGAAAGGATTAAATAATTTAGAAATTATTGATGAAATAAAAAGAAATACAATGAATCAATCAATTTTTAAATATCTTAAAATATTACAAAATCAATTTTATGAAGAAAATCATATAACAGAAGAAGATTGTCGAGATTATTTAGAAAATTTAAAAGAAACTAGTGCAAACTATTTAATATGGCGAATCTTTCTTGGAAAGTCATATTATTGGACAAATATTAGTGAAAATAAAATTTTAGAAGTAGTAACAAGTCAAATCAAAGACATAAACTTATTCATGGTAAAAGAAGATAAATCTTTTAAGTTTGTAATAGCAGAATATTTAAAAGAAACAAATTTAGAATACTATAATATATTTATAAAAAAATTTGGAATAGCATTGAATGAAAACAATGAATTGACTCCAGAAGAAAATGAAATTTTTCAAAAAATTATAAAAAAAATAAAATTGATGACAAATCATAAAACTTTATTTACCAAATTTCCAAGAGTACCAAAAGAAGAAATTATAGAAATAGTAGAAGAGTTAAAAATAAGCCATCTCCATTATTATCAAATCATTATAAAAAAACATGGGAATTCTTTTAATGAATGGAATACTTTAACTCCAGAAGAAAATGGCGTATATCAAAATGCTATAAAAAAAATTAAAATGAAGTATACATCAAAGAAAAAAATGGGATTAGAAGAAATTTTAGGAATCTTGTCAAAATCTAAAAAAAATTATCAACAAATACTTCTTCAAAATAAAAAGATGTTAGAGCTATTAAAACTAAGAAAAGATGAGTTGTACAGTAAAGAAACTCTTTATACAAAAGAATTATTAGAACAAGCTTTTGAAATATATGCAACCAATATAGTTCAATTTGGAAATTTAAACAATGAAACAATTAAAAAATTAATAAGTATGAATGAAGAATGGTTCCAAGGCTTAAAAAATAAAGAGGCCCTACCATCTTTCTTTCAAATCTTTTTTGAAGATTTAATATGCTTATGGATGAACCAAATAACAGAAGCAAAAGATTCTAATAATTTAGAAACAGAGCAAAAATTAAGAAGAATTTTAGATATATTTCAATCTGAAGATGATTTAAATTGATTGGAACTTATTACCAATCGAATTTTCAAATTCCCTTTATTTAAGGGATTTTTTTATTTTTAACAATGTAAATAATGTGTAAAGTGATCAAAAATATTTACATTTTTATTTACAAACCCCTCGTTTAAGTTTTAAAATGATTTTAGTAAGAAAAAGAGAGGTACTAGTTATGAATTGGAATTTAAAAAATAATAAAAATTTTAAAAATATAATTTATGTTACAGGATGTTGCATAATATTGATTTTAGCAATTTCTATCATTTATCATTTTGAAACAAAAGAATTATTTGATACAAAAATTTCAGTTGCAAATAATCAAAAAGCAAGTAATGAATTCACCTATCTATCAGATATAGATTACATAGCAAGTGAATCAAAAAGTGGCT